>JAQUGB010000023.1 GCA_028684345.1 Tepidiphilus sp.
GAGCGTCTCTACGGCAAAGGCGCGCTTGCCCGTTTGCAGCAAAGCAAAGTGGCGGTGGTGGGCGTGGGCGGGGTCGGTTCCTGGGCGGCCGAGGCGCTCGTGCGCAGCGGCGTGGGGGGAGTGCGCCTCATCGACCTCGACGTGGTGGCGGAATCGAACTGCAACCGTCAGATCCATGCGCTTTCCTCGACGCTGGGGCGTGCCAAGGTGGCAGCGATGGCGGAGCGCTTGGCCGACATCAATCCCCTGCTGTCGTGCGAGCCGATCGACGACTTCCTCACGCCGGAGAATTGCGCCGCGCTCGCCGCCGGGATGGACGCGGTGATCGACGCCGTGGATGCGGTACGCGCGAAAGCGGCGCTGGCCGCGCAGTGCAGGGCGAAGGGGATTTTCCTCGTGATGACGGGCGCGGCCGGAGGCAAGCGCGACCCGGCGCGGATCGAGGTGGCCGATCTCACGCAGACGCTGCAAGATCCGCTGCTGGCGAAGACTCGGGCTTTGCTGCGCCGGGAATACGGCTTTCCCCGTGGACGGGGGCGCTTCGGCGTACCGGCGGTGTTCTCTTCCGAGCCGATGCATCGCGATGCCCCATGCGATGCGCGCGCGGGGCTTGCCTGCGCCGGCTACGGCTCGAGCGTGATGATGACGGCTGCCATGGGCTTGATCGCCGCCGAGCGCGTCGTCGCGCGCTTGGTGCAGGAGGAGCGGTGAGCACGGCCCCTGCGGTGATCCTCTTCGCGCACGGAGCGCGCGATCCCCGGTGGGCGGAGCCGGTGCTCGCCTTGGCGCAACGGCTGCGGCAAGCCCTGCCCGGGGCGTTCGTGCAGCCGGCGTTCCTCGAATTTCTCGCGCCCAGCCTGTCCGAGGCGGTAGAGGCAGCGCTCGCGCGTGGCCATCGGCACGTGGCGCTGGTTCCGGTGTTCATTGCCGTCGGCGGCCATCTGCGCGAGGATCTTCCGCGCCTGTTGACCTCCGTGCGCTCGGCGCACCCGGACGTCTCGTTCGAGGTGCTGCCAGCCTTGGGTGAGTCCGAGAGGGTACGGGAGGCGATGGCTTCGACCGTTTTGGAATGGATCGGGGCGGGCGAATGAAACACTCGGGATCACTGTGGTAATATCGATGCACGAACGATAGCTCGCGAATGATCCATGCGTTTCCTGCTCAGCAACGACGATGGTTATTTTTCTCCTGGCCTGGAGGTGCTTGCACACGCGCTTCGTACCTTGGGTGACGTGACGGTGGTTGCGCCGGAACGCGACCGCAGCGGGGCGAGCAATTCGCTCACGCTCGATCGTCCGCTCATCGTGCGACGGGCGCCCAATGGGTTCTATTTCGTCAATGGCACGCCGAGCGACTGCGTCCACTTGGCGGTGACCGGCATGCTCGACGTGCAGCCGGACATGGTCATCTCGGGCATCAACATCGGGGCGAACATGGGCGACGACACCGTTTATTCGGGTACGGTGGCGGCCGCGACCGAAGGGTATCTTCTGGGGGTGCCGTCGCTCGCAGTGTCGTTGGTGAGCAAGTCGCCACAGGATTTTTCCGCCGCGGCCTATGTCACTCGCCGCTTGGTCGAGCGGCTCATGTCCCGGCCGCTGTCGCAGCGGGCGGTGCTTCTGAACGTCAATATCCCCGACGTGCCGTTGCCCCAGTTGAAGGGGTACCGGGTCACGCGGTTGGGGCGGCGGCACAAGGCCGAGCCTGTGATCCCAGCCAAAAATCCGCGGGGAGAGACCGTTTATTGGATCGGCCCGGCGGGGAAGGCGGCCGAGGCGGGCGAGGGGACCGATTTCCATGCCGTCGCCGAAGGTTACGTGTCCATCACCCCTTTGCAAATGGACCTGACGCACTATGAGTTGCTGCCCGAGGTAGAGGGTTGGTTGCAGGAGACGGGCGCTCCATGAACCATGCTGCAGTACGCTTCGATACCATTTCTTCGCGTGCGCTCGATCGTTTGCTCGACAAGTTGCGTCACGAAGGTATTCGCGATGAACGGGTGCTCGAAGCGATGCAGCGTGTCCCGCGCCACCATTTCGTCGAGGAAGGGCTGCAGCTTCGGGCCTATGACGACATCGCCCTGCCGATCGGGTTTCAGCAGACGATTTCCCAGCCCTATGTGGTGGCGCGGATGCTGGAATTGCTGCTCGCCGGCCGCGAGCCGGGGCGTACGCTGGAAGTGGGTGTGGGTTGTGGGTATCAAACGGCCTTGCTGGCGCAACTCGCGCCGGAGGTCTACGGTATCGAGCGCATCCGGGCGCTCTTCGATCTGGCGCGAGAGAATCTTCGGCCATTTCGTTTTGCGCACGTTCGCCTGAAACACGGCGATGGTATGTTGGGGCTGCCCGAGGTGGCGCCGTTCGATTCGATCATCGTCGCTGCGGCGGCGCCCGTCGTTCCGCCCGCGCTCGTGGAGCAGCTCTCTCTGGGCGGACGGCTGGTGATTCCGGTGGGCGATGCGGTCCAATCGTTGCGGGTCGTCGACCGAACTTCTTCTGGCATCGTGCTCTCAGAGCACGAACCGGTACGTTTCGTGCCCCTCCTGGGGGGAGTGGGCTAAATGCTTGGAAGGAGCCTTGAGATGACGAAAGGGTGGGGTCGCCGAGTGGCCTTCCTCGTGGGTTGGGCAGGGGTTTTGGCGGGTTGTTCGAGCGCGGTCAAAGCGCCGGTGGCCGATCGATCGACGGGCGCTCCAATGGCTGCGTCAGCGACGGCAACGCAAGCGACACCCGCAGCCCCTGGCCCGGTCCATCACGTCGTTCAACCCGGTGAGACGTTGCGCGGCATCGCGAGGCAATACGGGGTCTCGGTCGATGAGCTGGTGACGCTCAACCAGCTCTCGGATCCGAACCACATCGTCGTTGGACAGACCCTCAGAGTTCGCGAAGGTCCGTCTTCGTCGCCGGCCGAGGCGAGTGGAGTGCAAGTGGTTCCGGTGCCGCTCGATGGTGCGCCTCAGGCGGTGAGCGCTGCGCCGGTGGTGACGTCGCCCAAGGGCGGGCGAACCGGTGCAGAGGCAACGTCCGCGCCCGTCGCCCCGAAGGCCGAAGACAAGGCGCCGGCGGCAGGCGAGGGCTGGCAATGGCCGGCAGACGGGCCGCTTCTTACCCGTTTCAACGGCACGAGCGTCAAGGGCATCGACATCGGCGGCAAGACGGGTGATCCGGTGCGCGCAGCGCTCGATGGTACGGTCTCTTACACCGGCGAGGGGATCGAGGGCTATGGACTCATCGTGATCATCCAGCATCCCAACGACTACGTCTCGGTGTATGCCCACAACAGCAAAGTCCTCGTCAAGGAGGGCCAGCAGGTCAAGCGTGGTGAGGTGATCGCGGCCATCGGCCAGACCGGGAAGGACGTGAAGCAGCCGAAACTGCATTTCCAGATCCGCAAGGCCGGTCAAGCGGTCGACCCGCTCAGACTCTTACCGTCACGCTGAGGAGGCGCCCGTCATGGAGGAGGAGGACGTCATCGGCATCCAGGACATCCATCCCGACGGGGATGTGGCCTGGTGGCGCGACCCGGACGCAGGGGGCGAGGAAGTTCCTCCCGAGATTTTGGCGTTCGACGAAGACAAGGTCGTCGATGACGAGCTCTTTTCCGATGTCACGCAACGCTATCTCAACGAGATCGGCACCTACCCCTTGCTCACGCCCGAAGAGGAGCGGCGGTTGGCGCAGCTCGCCAAGGAGGGGGACGAGGCGGCGCGCCGGACGATGATCGAACGCAACCTGCGCCTGGTGGTGAGCATCGCCAAGCATTACCAACACCGCGGGCTTCCCTTTCTCGATCTCATCGAGGAAGGAAACTTGGGCTTGATCCACGCGTTGGAGAAATTCGATCCTTCTCGAGGGTTTCGCTTTTCCACTTATGCCACGTGGTGGATACGGCAGAACATCGAGCGCGCGATCATGAACCAGGGGCGCACGATCCGCTTGCCGATCCACGTGATGAAGCGCATCAACCGGCTCTATCACGCGCGACGTGCGCAGGCCGTGGAGCAGGGCAGCGAGACGCCCCAGTCCTTGGCCGAACGGCTCGGCCGTCCGGTGGAAGAGGTGCACGAGCTGCTCGCTTTGCTGGAGCCGACGACGTCGCTCGACGCGCAGATCGACCGCGATGCGGCAAAATCCCTCGTCGAGCTGGTGGCCGACGAATCGAGCACGACGCCCGAAGAGCAGATCTACGACGCCGAACTCGAAGCGCTGGTCCAGCGTTGGCTCGACGCCTTGCCGTCCAAACACCGTTTCGTCATCATCCATCGCTACGGATTGCGCGGGATCCTGCCGTGCACGCTCGAAGAGCTGGCCGATCAGATGGGACTGACGCGCGAACGGGTGCGTCAGATCCAGATCGAATCGTTGCGTCGCCTGCGTCGCATGGCGCGCGAGTCGGGCCTCGACGGTCAGACGCTCTTTTCCTGACGCAGGCGCCGGCGTAGCTGGCGCAGGGCCTGGCGCATCGCCGCGGCCGCTGCGTCCGCCGTCGGATCGCCGCCGTAGCGGGCTTGGAGATAGGGGCGAAACAGCGCCTCGATTTCCCCGCTTGCTTGGGGGAACCGCCGCATCACTCTCTGGCCGTAGTCGAGCGGACCTTCCGATGGCGCGCGCGCCAGGCCGCGGCGCGCCATCAGGCGACAGAAGCGGTGCCACTGCCGCTCCAGGGGGTCGCGCGATGTCGGTGGCCGTTGCAGCCACCAAGCGAGCAGGGCCGCGAGCGTGAGCGCGATTCCCGTGGCGGCGAGCGCCCAGCCCAGGGCGCGATCCGGCCTCCAGCCCAGGTTCTGCCACAGTCGCCGCTGGCGTTCGGCGTCGAACCCCGCCACCCACACGTTCCAGCCGTATTCCCAGGCTTCGAGCTGGGCGCGCAGGCGCCAGGCCCAGCGCCACTCAGGGCGCAGCAACAGGGGCAAGCCCTCGCGTTCGCCGAGTACTTCTCCCAGTGGACGTTCGGCGCGCTCGGGCTGGGCGAAGGTGGTGGGATCGACGCGAACCCAGCCCCTCCGGGCGAGCCAAACTTCCACCCACGAGTGGGCATCCGCCTGGCGGATGACCCAGGTGCCGTTGGCCGGATTGCGTTCCCCTCCGAGGTAGCCGAGCACGATGCGGGCGGGAATTCCCGCGGCTCGAGCCATCACGGCAAACGCATCGGCAAAGTGCTCGCAGAATCCGGCGCGGGTGTCGAAGAGTACCTGGTCGGCGCTGTCGCGCTCCATGGGCGGAGGGGTCAGGGTATAGCGCAGTTGCCGCTTGCGGAAGAAGTCGGCGATGGCTTCCAGCCGGGCTTCGGGTTGGAGGTGCTCGCGGGCGATGGCTTCGCCCGCCTCGCGGGTGCGGGGATTCGCCTGCGGCGGCAGGAAGGTCAAGGCGCGGATCGCGGTCGGCGTCAAGGTCTCGGGCAACGGCTCGGCCGAGCGCGCCTCGCCCGTGAAGAGCGTGCGCTGCAGCAGCGGCCGGCGGGCGCGCCAGGATCCGGTCGAAGTGCGCTCTACTTCCACCGCGCCGCTCAGGGCGTGGGTACGCTCCAGGGTAAATATCCATGGCAGGTCGGACGGCTCCTGCAGGCTGCGGTAGCGTACCTGGGCCGGCCTCTGCGTGGCGTCGAGCGCCGGGTTCGGCATGCGCCAGGGGGAGGGTTTCCAGCTGCGACCGTCATAGACTTCGAGCACTGGGCCGCGCCAGTAGCGGGCGGCAGGCAGTTCTCCCTCGAGGACTTCGATGACGAAGGCGATCTCGTCGGAGCGGGCAAGGCTCGCGATGCTGCCGGCTTCCAGCGTCTCGGACATCCCGGTGCGACCGGCACGAGCGTCGGCGGGCAGTCCCCACAGCGGCCCGGGGACGCGCGGCACCAGCACGAACAGAAGCAGGGCGAGCGGGAGCGCCCAGAGCATCGCACGGCCGGCGTCCCGATCCGCCAGAGCGAGAGGGGCCGGAAGGATGGGGGAAACCGTCAGTCGGGCGCAGGCGAGCAGGACGAGACCCGCCCCGCTGAATGCCACCAGCGCGTGCAGCGGTGTTTGCCCGCGCAAAAATACGGCCGTGAGCAGAAAGAGAGTGAGCACGGCGACGGTACGTTCGTCTCGCTCGGTGCGCGCCTCGAGCCACTTGAGCCACACCAGCAAGGCGACGAGGGCGACTCCGGGCTCTTGGCCGAACCAGTAGCCATATTGCCAACGCACGACGAGTGCGCAGGCCACACCCGTCAGCCACAGACGCCAACCGCCGAGTGCTCCCATCTCTCGGCGCCGGCGCAGGAACCAGACGAAGGCAAGCAGGGCGACTCCGGCTTGGATGCCGAGAGGAAATTCGGCGAATTGGCTCCCCAAGGCGAGCACGAGCGCCAGCGCGAGCGGTGCAGCGGCGGTACCGGCAAGGCGGCCTGTGAGCCGGTTCAGTCCGCGCAACAGTCGGGCGATCGGGGCGGACTCGCTCATGAGGTTTCCGATGGAAAAAGTGCCAGACGGCGGAGCACGGCGTGAAGATGGGATTCGCCCCGGTTGGGGGGTACGATGATGCCTGGTAATTCCACGCCGAAAGCCAGTCCTTGGCGATGGGCGGCGAGCACCCAGGCGCACAGACGTGAGAGGCGCGATTCCGTCTCGCCTGCGCTGAGCGTGTCGCTCCAGCGCAGCAACACGGAGCCACTGGCGGGGGATTCTCTGCGGGCCAGCATGCGTGGACCGCCGCGGGCGACGATCTTCCACACGATCCGCTGCAACGGCTCGCCCATCCTCCAGGGTCGAAGCTCGTCGAAGTCTTCTTCCCCGGAGCGAAGGCGTCGAGCGTGTGCGCGCGCTCCGTCGGTCGTGGCCGCAGCGACGCTCCACGGTGGAGCCTCGGGCTCGGGCCGGGGATAGACCCAGGCGGTGACCGTAGGCCAGAGCACCGTCCAGGCGCGGAACCAGCCGAAAGGGTGACGCGTGGCGACGGTCAGCCGCCCGAGGCGGTGCAGGCCGCGCTGCCCGGCTTCCTGCTCGAGAAAAACCCGTACGGATCCCGCGGTAGGCGTGAGCACGGCGAAGGCGTGCGCATCGGGTGCACTGAGCGCCAAAGGACGCAAACGCGCCGTGTGGGCGCGTAGCGTCACCGGCCAGCGCACGTGTTCGCCGGCGAAAACGGCTTCGGGTTCGCTCACCTCGATCGTCACGCCACGCAGCGTGGCGGCGGTGGAAGGAATCGCCACGACCGCGACGGCCGCAAGCCAGAAGACGAGGGCGTGACCCAGAGAAAGGAGGTAGTTGATGGAGAGCACCCAGAGCACGGCCAGCGCCAGGGCGAATCCCACCCCGGCCGCGGTAGGGAGGATGTAGAGGGTGCGGTGGGTGACGGTGAGCGTGCCGTCGGGCGCGGGAGCGCGGCGGCGCTGCCAGCGCTCCAGCCAGCTCCGCCAGATCGAGACGGCACGCAGGCTCATGGCACCGGCACCGTGGAGAGAATTCGCAGGGCCGTGTTCGTGCAGGCTTCGCGTTCGCCACTGCGCAGCACCAGGCGATGGGCTGTGGCGGCGACGAACACGGCTTGCACGTCTTCGGGCAAGACGAAGTCTCGGCCCGCGAGGAAGGCATGGGCACGGGCCGCGGCGAGCAGGGCAAGTCCCCCGCGGGGGCTCAAGCCTAGCCTTACGCCCGGATGCGTGCGCGTTTCCTGCACGAGCGCGAGGACGTAGTCGAGCAGGGGTGGGCGCACCGTCAGGGAACGCACTGCGGCTTGCCAGGCGCGCAGCTCGGCGGCATCGGCCAGAGGGCTCAGGGTGGTCAAGGCCGCGGTGCCGCCTTCTCCGGCAAGCAGGCGCTTTTCCACCTCGGTCGGCGGATAGCCGATTTCCAGGCGCAGCAGGAAGCGATCCAGCTCGCTCTCCGGCAAGGGATAGGTGCCTACTTGCTCCAGAGGGTTCTGCGTGGCGATGACGCAAAACGGATCGGGTAGGGTGTGTGTGACCCCGTCGACGGTCACCTGGCGCTCGGCCATCGCTTCGAGCAGGGCGCTCTGCGTCTTGGGCGAGGCGCGGTTGAGCTCGTCGGCGAGCAGTACTTGATGAAAGATCGGTCCCGGCACGAAACGCAGCTCGCGCCCGACTTCGTCGAAGACCGAAAGACCGAGCAAGTCGGAAGGCAGGAGGTCGTTCGTGCCCTGGACGCGTCCGAAGTCGAGCCCGAAGACGCGGGCGAGCGCCTGGGCCAGAGTCGTCTTGCCGACGCCGGGCAGGTCTTCGAGGAGGAGATGCCCGCCGGCGAGCAGTCCGGCGAGCGCCAGGCGAATCGTTTTCTCTTTTCCCAGGAGCACGGATTCCAGGGCGCGACGGATCGTACGAAGACGTTCGTGGAGCGGAGTGGTCGAGGGGCTCATCGGAGGGAGATTGCCAGCCGGAGGGAAAGACCCGATAATAGCCGATACGGACGGGCCAGATGGAGGAGACGGCCCAAGGAGCCCGCCCGCCCAAGGAGGGGATCCCCACGATGACGATGAC
This sequence comes from Tepidiphilus sp., assembly GCA_028684345.1. Lineage (GTDB taxonomy): Bacteria > Pseudomonadota > Gammaproteobacteria > Burkholderiales > Rhodocyclaceae > Tepidiphilus. Next base: position 8,467 of record JAQUGB010000023.1, read on the forward strand.
CGCCCTGATCACCCATCGCGAGTGCGCCTTGCACGAGATGGGCTCTTATCACCCCGAATGTCCCGAGCGGCTGGCGGCGATCCAGGATCGCCTGATCGCCACCGGTCTCGACCAGTATCTCGTCTATTACGATGCGCCTTTGGCCGAGCGTGAGCACCTCCTGCGGGCGCACACCGCCGAATATCTCGATGCGCTCGCTGCGAGCGCACCAGAAAAGGGTTTGGTTCACCTCGACCCGGACACGGCCATGAATCCACACACCCTGCGCGCGGCGTTGCGCGCGGCCGGCGCCGGTGTGCTCGCCGTCGATCTGGTGATGAAGGGGGAAGTGGAGAACGCTTTTTGCCTCGTGCGTCCGCCTGGTCATCACGCCGAACGCGCCAAGGCCATGGGGTTTTGTTTCTTCAACAACGTGGCGGTGGCAGCCCTGCACGCGCTGGAAACCCACGGGCTCGAACGCGTGGCCATCGTCGATTTCGACGTGCACCACGGCAATGGCACCGAGGACATCTTCCGCGACGATCCGCGGGTGATGATGGTGAGCATCTTCCAGCACCCGTTCTATCCGTATAGCGGCACCGAGGATACGCCTCGGCACATGGTCAACGTTCCGGTGCCGGCGGGAACCCGGGGCGACGCCTTTCGTCAAATCGTTTGGGACCTTTGGATACCCGCTTTACGCGAACACCAGCCGCAGATGATCTTTATCTCGGCCGGGTTCGATTCTCATTACGAAGACGATATGGGCAGTCTGGGGTTCGTCGAGAACGATTACGCATGGGTGACGCAGCAACTCGTCGATGTCGCGAAGGAGTGTGGGCATCGGCGCATCGTCTCGACGCTCGAAGGTGGGTACAATCTATCTTCGCTCGCACGCGCGGCCGTCGCCCACGTCAAGGCGCTCGCGGAAAGCTGAGTCTCCAACGTACAATACAACCTTTGCGCAATTCTTTGCAGGAACCGCTCGCATGAACCGCATCACCGGCTCACTGGTCGCGATCGTCACCCCCATGCACGAAGACGGCAGCCTCGACTGGGAGCGATTCAAATCCCTGATCGATTGGCACATCGCCGAAGGGACCGACGCCATCGTCGTGGTCGGCACCACGGGGGAATCGCCCACCGTGTCGTTCGAGGAACACGTCGAGCTCATTCGTGTGGCCGTGGCGCACGCCGCCGGGCGTATTCCCATCATCGCCGGCACGGGGGCCAATTCCACGAGCGAGGCGATCTACCTCGCCCAAGCGGCGCAGGAGGCCGGAGCCACGGCGCATCTCTCGGTCGTGCCGTATTACAACCGTCCGACGCAGGAGGGGCTCTACCGCCATTTTCGTGCCATCGCGGAAGCGGTGGATCTGCCGATGATCCTCTATAACGTGCCGGGGCGCACCGTGGCCGATCTGGCCAACGACACGACCTTGCGCCTGGCGCAGATTCCCAACATCGTCGGCATCAAGGATGCCACCGCCAACCTCGATCGTGCGTGCGATCTCATCGACCGGGCGCCCGAGGGGTTCCTCCTCTACTCGGGCGACGACATGACGGCGATGGCGTTCATGCTGCTTGGCGGCGACGGCACGATTTCGGTCACTGCCAACGTCGCCCCCCGCTTGATGCACGAGATGTGCACGGCGGCGGTGGCGGGCGACGCCGCGCGGGCACGCGAGTGCAACCGCCGCCTGGTCGGCCTGCACCGCGACCTCTTCTGCGAGGCCAATCCCATTCCGGTGAAATGGGCGCTGGCGCGCATGGGTCGGATCGCCGATGGCATCCGTTTACCTCTCACCACGCTCTCGCCGGATTACCACGACCGCGTCCGCGCCGCCCTGGCGCGCGCTGGCATTACTCTCTCGCTTTGAATTCTGGAAACGACTGCATGAAGCCTTTCTTCTCACGCGAACTGGCCGGCTCGCTCGCGGCGCTGGCGGCCGTCGGCGTGCTCTCCGGTTGCAGCAGCAATGAGCTGCTCCAAGGCAAAAAAATCGATTACCGCAGTGAGCAGAAGGTGGCACCGCTCGAGGTGCCGCCCGATCTTGTCTCTCCGGCCAAGGAAGACCGTTTCGTCGTGCCGACCACGGCGGGAAAGGGGGGGGCCACGTTCTCGGCCTACGTCGCCGAGCGCAACGCGCCCAAGGACGCCTCGCAGCGCGAGGTGCTGGTCGAACCTCAGGCGGGCATGCGCATTGAGCGCGCCGGCACGCAGCGCTGGCTCGTGGTCGAGGGCACGCCCGATGCACTTTGGCCGAAACTGCGGGATTTCTGGCTCACGATGGGCTTTTCGCTGGCGGTCGATCGACCCGACATCGGCGTGCTCGAGACCGATTGGGCGGAGAACCGCGCGAAAATCCCCCAAGACTTCATCCGCAATACGCTCGGCAAGCTCATCGACAGCCTCTATTCCACGCCCGAGCGCGACAAATTCCGCATGCGCATCGAACCGGGCAAGAAGCCGGGTGAGATCGAGATCTACATCTCGCATCGCGGCATGCAGGAGATTTACCCGACCGAGGCCAAAGACCGTACCATCTGGCAACCGCGTCCGCCCGATCCCGATCTGGAGGCCGAGATGTTGCGCCGCCTCATGGTCTACCTCGGAGTCAAGGAAGAGCAGGCGCAGCAGATGCTGGCGCAAGCTCGGCCCAACCTGCGCGCGCGGCTCGAAACCGATGGCAATGTCGCCCGCCTCGTCGTCGACGATAACTTCGACCGGGCATGGCGACGCACGGGGCTGGCGCTGGATCGGATCGGCTTCACGGTCGAAGACCGCGATCCGGCGGAGGGTATCTACACCGTGCGCTATCTCGATCCGGACTTCGATAGCGGCCAGAGCGGTGGCTGGCTATCGCGTCTGGCCTTTTGGCGAGGCAGCGACAAGCCGCAGCAGAATACCCAGTATCGGGTGAGCGTTTCCGGGCAGGGGGACAAGTCCGTGGTCCAGGTGCTGACTCTGGACAGCCAGCCCGATACCTCGAAGACGGCCAAGCAGATCCTCGAACTGCTTTACGAAGAACTGCAGTAGGGTCGATGGATCGGGTCCGCATCGAATCGCTCGACCTCGAGGGCCGCGGCGTGGCGCACGTCGAGGGCAAGGCCGTCTTCATCGAAGGGGCGCTGCCCGGCGAGCTGGTCGAGTTCACCGTAGTGCGGCGCCGTCCGAGCTACGAGCTGGGGCGGCTCGTGCGGGTGGTTCGTCCCTCCAGCCAGCGCGTCGCGCCGCGCTGTCCGCACTTCGGCGTGTGCGGCGGCTGCGCCCTGCAGCACTTCGAGCCGGCGGCGCAGGTGGCGGCCAAGCAGCGGGTGCTGGAAGACGCGCTGTGGCACATCGCTCGCGTGCGTCCCGCCCGGCTGCTCGCGCCGATCCACGGGCCTTACTGGGGCTACCGTAGCCGCGCGCGCATCGGGGTGCGCCTGGTGCCGAAGAAAGGCGGCGTGCTCGTGGGGTTTCGCGAGCGCAAGAGTAGCTACATCGCCGACATGACGCGCTGCGAGATCCTGCCGCCGCACGTCTCGGCGCTGCTGCCGACGCTACGCACGCTCATCGGCGAGCTCTCTTGTCCCGACCGCATCCCCCAGCTGGAAGTGGCGGTGGGGGACGACGGGACCACCGTCCTCGTCTTTCGCCATCTGGTGCCGTTGCTGCCGGTCGATTTGGAGGCACTCCGCGCCTTCGGGGCGCAGCACGGGGTGCAGGTGTGGTTGCAGCCGAAGGGGCCGGATTCGATCGCGCCGCTCTTCATCGGCGACGGACGCCCTTTGTCCTACCGGCTGCCGGAGTTCCGGCTGACGCTGCGGTTCACGCCCACCGATTTCACCCAGGTGAACGTGGCCGTCAACCGCTTGCTGGTGCGCCGTGCGATCGACTTGCTGGAGCCCTGCCCGGGCGAGCGCATCGCCGATTTCTTCTGCGGGCTGGGGAACTTCAGCCTGCCGGTCGCCCGCCGGGGCGCGCAGGTGCTGGGCATCGAGGGTTCGGAGGCGCTGGTGGCGCGTGCCCTGGAAAACGCGCACACGAACGGCTTGGCCGAACGCTGCCGGTTCGATGCCGCCAACCTCTTCACCGTCACGCCCGACAGCCTCGCCGCGCTCGGTGCCTTCGACAAGTGGTTGGTGGATCCGCCGCGCGACGGGGCGATCGAGCTCGTCAAGGCGATCGATCCGGCCCGGGGGCCGCGGCGCATCGTCTATGTCTCGTGCAATCCGGCCACGCTCGCGCGCGACGCGGCGGTGCTGGTGCATGAGAAAGGCTATCGGCTGGAATCGGCCGGGGTGGCGAACATGTTCCCGCACACGGCGCACGTCGAGTCGATCGCGCGCTTCGAGCGGGAAGGCTGAGGGCAGGCGGTGCAACGGGAGGCGGCGCGGCGCAAGAACGAGGGGGGATGGCGACATGCCTTCGTCGCCTTCGTCTATTCCTGGCGAGGCTTGCGCGCGGCTTGGTGCCACGAGGTGGCGTTCCGCCAGGAGGTGATCGTCTTTGTGCTCGCTTTGCCGGCGGCCTGGCTTTTGGGCCGCACTTCGTCCGAGCGGGCGTTGCTGGTTGCCGTGACCTTGGCGGTGCTGGTCGTGGAGTTGCTCAATTCGGCGATCGAAGCGGTGTGTGATCTGGTGCATCCCGAAGCCCATCCGCTGGTGGCGCGTGCGAAGGATCTGGGAAGCGCCGCCGTGCTGCTGTCGATTGCGTGCGCCGCGCTCGTATGGGGTGGGGTGCTGTGGCTGAGGTTCGTGGGTGGGTGACGGAAAGGGATATCGATGGCGGGGATGACTTTGTGGGAAGCGGCGCTCTTGGGCCTGGTGGAAGGGGCGACGGAATTCTTGCCGGTCTCTTCGACGGGACACCTCATCATCGTGCAGGATCTTCTGGGGCACACGGGCGAAGCGAGCAAAGTCTTCAACGTGGCGATCCAGCTCGGGGCGATTCTGGCCGTGTGCTGGTATTACCGCGATCGGATCTTCAGAGTGGCCCGGGGCGTGGGGCATGATCCCGCTGCACGGCGTTTCCTCGTCAATCTTTGCGTCGCTTTTTTGCCTGCGGCGGTGATCGGGCTCTTGGCGCACAAGGCGATCAAGGCGCATCTCTTCAACCCTCCGATGGTCGCACTCGCGCTGGCGTTGGGGGCGGTGCTCATCTTCGTGGTGGAGCGATGGCGACCCGCGCCGCGCATCCATCGCGTCGACGACATGCGGATGCGCGATGCATTGAAGGTGGGATTCGCCCAGAGCCTCGCGCTGATCCCGGGAACCTCGCGTTCGGGAGCGACGATCATCGGGGGAATGGCGTTCGGCCTGTCGCGTCAGGCAGCGACGGAATTCTCGTTCTTCCTGGCGATCCCGACGATGTTCGCGGCGGTGATCTATGACGTGGCGAAGAACTGGTCGATGCTCAACGCAGACGATCTCGCTGCGATCGCCGTGGGTTTTGCCGTGGCCTTCGTCTCGGCCTTGGCGGCGGTGCGCTTCCTGCTCGGATTCATCGCGCGTCACTCGTTCATCGGTTTCGCGTGGTATCGCTTGGCGTTGGCTTGCGTGGTTTGGGTCTATTTTGCCGCTTGAGACAAGTCGATCGCACGGGTGAGTTCGCTGACCAGCGCGTGGCGTCGTTGCGCAGATTCGAGCGCCTCGCCGCGAATGAGGAAGGTGTCTTCGGCGCGCTCGCCCAGCGTGTCGATCCGTGCCATGTCGATGGTGATGCCGTGGCGCGCGAGCGAGCGCACGATTTTATAGAGCAGCCCGGGCTGATCGATGGCGGTGACGTTGAGGACGTAGTGTTGGCCCCGTTCGTCCGGATTGACGTGAATTTGGGGGGCAAAGGGAAAGTGGCGCACCAGCCGTGGGAGGCGCCTGCTGCCGAGATCGGGCTCGGGGGGAGAGCCTGGCTGGCTCAGCCGACGCGGGAGTTCGTATTCGAGTAAGGGCAGGAGTTCGCGCGCCGGCAGATCGCTCGGGGGCCGTAGCACGAAGCTGTCGAGCGCATGGCCGGCATGGGTGGTGTGGATTTTCGCTTCCCAGACTTCGAGCCCGAGCTGAGTGAGGTAGGCGATGAGCCGCAAGAGCAGCTCGGGGGCATCGCGCGTATAGACCATGAGCTGGATGCCGCCGCCCTCGGGCAGCAGCCGCGCGCGGACCACGGGTTCTTGCTGTGCGAAGCGGCCATATAGGATGCGGGTGTGCCAGGTGATCTCTTCGGGGGAGTGGCGCAGGAAGTACGCGGTATCGAGCGTGTGCCAGAATGCCGCCTCGGCCTCGGGTCGCAGGCCGTGGAAGCGCAGCAGGCGGCGGGCTTCCTCCAGCCGGGCGGCGAGGGGATCGTGCGCGATTCCTTGACGGCTCCGGCGCAGGTAGCGGCGCGTCGCCTCGAACAGATCTTGCAGCAGACGTTCTTTCCACGGCGTCCACACTTTGGGGCTGGTGCCGCGGATGTCGGCGTGGGTGAGGAGATAGAGGGCGATGAGGCGTCGCTCGGTTCCCACGAGCGTGGCGAATCGCGCCACGACCTCGGGATCGCTGATGTCCTCTTTTTGCGCAGTGCGCGACATCTCCAGATGATGACGAACGAGCCAGACGACGAGTTCGGCATCCTCGAGGGTGAGCCGATGTTCGCGGCAAAAACGTTCGGCCTCTTCCGCGCCGATGAGACTGTGATCCCCGCCCCGTCCCTTGCCGATGTCGTGAAAGAGTGCGGCGAGATAGAGTAACCAGGGTTGCCCGAACTCGAACATGAGCGCGTTCATCGCGGGGTATTCGTGCGCGTGCTCGCCCATGGTGAAGCAGCGCAGGTTGCGCACGACCATCAGCGTGTGGGTATCGACGGTGTAGACGTGGTAGAGGTCGTACTGCATCTGGCAGATGATGCGCCGCCAGGGTGGGAGGTAGCGCGAGAGAATGCCGAATTGGTTCATCCTCCGCAGGCCGTGCACGATGCCGCGGCGCTGTTTCAGGAGGTCGAGGAAGAGCGCCTGGTGGCGGGGTTCGAGATGATAGGCGTCGTCGATGAGCTCGCGGTGTGCCCACAGCAGACGCAGGGTGCGGGCGGTGAGGTCGGTGAGCTCGCTTCTTTGGGCGAGCAGCAGGAAGACTTCGAGGAGCGCTTCCGGGTGACGTACGAAAGTGTCCTCGCTCACCACGTCGAGCCGGTCGCCCCGCTGCTGGAACCGCTCGTTGATGGGGAAGGGCAGGCGCTGGCGTTCGGGAAAGAGCGCTTCGGCGAA
>JAQUGB010000171.1 GCA_028684345.1 Tepidiphilus sp.
CCGATGAGTGTGTAGGACCCCGCCGTCGTTCTCTTTTTTCGGCGGGGCCGTCTCCCTCCACTCGACGGCTGCATTGTGCCGACGAAGTTTTGCAAGGGTTTGTCACAAACGTAACGCGAATGTAACGGCGAGCGCCCGCGGATCCCCTCACACGCGAGATAGCTTTTTTGCACTTGATACTGATTATCGTTTACTATATCATTTGCAAAGAAACGTCTCACGAACCGAGCCATGACCCAAGAACCTCGCCGCGTCCTTCCGCCCTGGGCGATCCTCGCCGCCCTCTCGCTGCACGGCGCGGTCCTCTACGCCGGGGCACGCGCCCTGCCTGAAGTGCAGACGCCTACTGTCGCCCCGAGCATGACGATCGCCTGGGTCGTTCCGGCACCGGATCCCGCTCCTGCGGCAACGGCGGCCCCCGCCGTCGAACCTGCGCCGGCCACCGGGCCCTCGCCGACCCCGCCCAAGGCGAAAGCCCCCGCACGCACGACGGCCAAGCCCCGTACTCCTGCCAGATCCAGCCCGCCGCCGACGCAAGCGGTGACTGCGGCCGCAACCTCGTCCGTCGCGGCAAACGAGGCCGGAGGCGACCCTGCACCCCCTGCGGACACGGCACCGGCCGCCCCCGTGCGCGGCAATACTGGAAGCACGGAAGCCGCGCCCTTCACCGAACCGCGCTTCGATGCCGCCTATCTCGCCAATCCCCGCCCCTCCTATCCGCCGGTGTCGCGCCGGCTCGGCGAACAAGGAAAAGTGATCCTGCGCGTGAGGGTGGGTGCCGACGGGTCGCCGCGCCGCGTCGAGCTGGAGCAATCCTCGGGCTACCCCCGGCTCGACCGTGCCGCGCGCGACGCCGTCGAGCGCTGGAAATTCGTTCCCGCGCGCCGCGGCGACACGCCGGTCGAAGCCACGGTACTCGTGCCCATCGCCTTCTCCCTTTCTTCTTCGTGACCCTTGCGGAGCCTTACCCATGAACGAACCCCTGCTGCATTTCTTCGCCCAAGGCGACGGCGTGAGTCGCCTCATCTTCTTGCTGCTCGCACTGCTCTCCGTATCGAGCTGGGCCGTGATCTTCACCAAGACGGCGCTGCACCTGCGTCTGTCGCGGCGCGCCGCCCAGTTTCTGCGCCGATTCTGGAGCGCGGGCGACTTGGCCGAGATCGCGCGCGAGCTCCGAGAGCATGGCGCGCTCGACCCCGCCTCGCACCTCGTGCATCACGGCCTCGAGGTGCTCGAACGCATCGAGCGGGCCGGGGAAAACGCTGCCGCGGCACGCACCGGGCCCCTCGGGGAGCGCGGCGAGCCGCAAGAACTCCTCACCCGGGCCTTGCGCCGCGCCATCGACGAGGCCCGCGCCCGCGACGAAGCCGGCATGACGCTGCTCGGCACCACCGCTTCCAGCGCCCCCTTCATCGGGCTCTTCGGCACCGTATGGGGCATCTACCACGCCCTGCAGGCGATCGCCGCCAGCGGCAGCGCCTCGCTCGACAAGGTGGCAGGGCCCATCGGCGAAGCGCTGGTGATGACCGGCTTCGGCCTCGCCACGGCGATCCCGGCCGCGATCGCCTACAACGCCTTCAGCCGCATCCAGCGCCGCCGCACGCAGGAGTTGGAAGCCTTCGCCTATGACGTCTACACCTTCCTCGTCACCGGCATCAAGCGCCCGGCGACCCGGCCCGAGCCCGCCGTCGTCGCGCTCGATGTCGACGCCCCTCCTTCTGCCCGCAAAGTTGCTTCTTGACGGAGATCTCCCATGGCCTTCGCCCGACTCGACGGCACCGGCGACACCGAACCGATCAATGAGATCAACATGGTGCCCTTCATCGACGTGATGTTGGTGCTGCTCATCATCTTCATCGTCACCGCCCCCCTGATGACCCACGCGGTGAAAGTCGACCTCCCCCAGGCGAGCAGCGCCCCCGACACCCAACGCGACGAAGAGCGCCTGCGCCTACGGCTCGACGCCGACGGGCAGACCCTGCATTGGAACGACGAGGCGATCGACTGGGCGGCGCTGGAGCCGCGCCTCGCCGAACTCACGCCCCAAACCACGCTGGAACTGCAGGCCGACCGCGCCACCCCCTACGAGGCGATCGCCCGCCTGATGGCCGCCGCCTCACGCCACGGCCTGGCGAAGATCGCCTTCGTGACGCTGCCCGGCGAACCCGCTCCCTGAAAAACGACGCTTTTCCCCAACCCCAAGGAGTGTTTTCGATGTCGACCGTCCCTCCGCACGAACCCCAGCCGCGAGCGGAAAACGCCGCGCCTCTTCGCCCCAAGGTGCTGCCGCTGGGCGCAGCGATGCTGATCGGCCTGGGCGCGGCGCAGCCGGCGCTCGCGCAAAGCGCCGAGACGGGCGCTGCCGACGCCCAGGTCCTGCCCACCGTCACCGTCACCGACCAGGCCCCAGCCGAAACGGAAGGCTACCTCAAGCACACCACCCGCGTGGGCAAGACGCTGCAGGACCCGCACGAGATCCCGCAGGCGATCACCATCCTCACCCAGGACCTGCTCGAAGACCAGCAGGTAGGCTCCTTGCGCGAAGCCCTGCGCAACGTCTCGGGGCTCACCTTCAACGCCGCCGAGGGGGGCCGCTCCGGCGACAACATGATGCTGCGCGGCTTCTACACCTTCGGCGACATGTACCTCGACGGCATCCGCGACACCGCCCAATACAACCGCGAGACCTTCAACCTCGAAAGCGTGGAAGTGCTGCGCGGCTCGGCGGCCATGCTCTACGGCCGCGGCCAGGCGGGCGGCATCATCAACCAGGTGAGCAAAACGCCGTTGCCCACCGACAAATACAAGCTCACCGGCTCGTTTGGCAGTAAAGACTATCGCGAGGGCACGGCCGATCTCAACAAGACCCTGGGAGAGAACTCGGCGCTGCGCGTGAACCTCATGAAGCGCACCGAGGAGAGCTGGCGTGAGAACCCCGCCAACGGCGCCGAACCCGAGATCGACCGCCAGGGCGCGGCCCTGAGTTTCGTCCACGGCATGGGCACGCGCGACGAAGTCCAGCTCAACTACTACTATCTGCAGACCCGCGACAATCCCGACTACGGCGTGCCCTTCGACTCCACGACCAAGCGGCCGCTCAAACGCTACGGCACTTCCGCCTTCTGGGGCACCGACGACACGTTCGATGACTCCGACACGCACATCGCCACCGCCACCTACACCCACCGCTTCCAGCCCGGCACCGAGTGGCGCACCGTGCTGCGCTTCGCCGACTACGACCGCAGTTATTGGGCACTCGCCCCTTCACGCACTAACGCACCCGCCGCCGACGGTTCGAGCGGCAGATCGAAAACGCGCAATACCGACTATCGGACCGTGGCGCTGCAATCCGATCTCACGCACGCCCTCACGCTCGCCGGCATGCGTCATGAACTGCTCCTGGGATTCGAATACCTCAACGAAGACAGTCACCGCCGCTCGCTGCGCAACCTCGCCGCCCCGGGTGCGCCGGCCTTCTACCGTCCCGGCATCGAAGATCCCCAGGCGAGCGCCACCGACTTCACCGGCGACAGCTATGCGCTGCTTGCCCAGGACACGATCGAATTCCTGCCCGGCTGGAAACTCACCCTGGGCATGCGTCGCGACGAGCTCTCCGCCGACTACAGCAACGTCAATTCCCC
>JAQUGB010000172.1 GCA_028684345.1 Tepidiphilus sp.
TCCTCAGACAATGCAAAAAAGAAGGAGCTTACCGCGAAACGACCTCTGCGGAGGCAGCCAGACGGCCCAGCGTCATCAAGGCGTGCTCGACGCGTTCGCTCCATGGCACGGCGCAATTGAGCCGCAGATGGTTGCGGTATCGCCCCGAGGCGGAGAAGAGATGTCCTGGCATGATGCCGACCCCTTCGCGCAGGGCGAGCCGGCACAACACCGTCGCGTCGCTCTCTTCCGGCAACCCGACCCAGAGGACGAATCCTCCCGTGGGTCGACTCACGGTCGTGCCCGGCGGGAAATGGCGGGCGATGGCCGCGGAAAAACGCTGCACCTGGGCGGCGTAGCGCGTGTGCGCTTGGCGCAGGTGGCGATCGTAGCTGCCGTCGGCCATCATTTCGGTCACCGCCATCTGGCACAGCGCCGGCGTACTGACGCTGCTGAACGACTTCATGAACATGACTTCGTCCTGGAATCTGCCGGGCACGCACCATCCCACTCGCAAGCCGGGTGCCAAGGACTTGGAGACCGAGGCGCAGTAGGAGACCAATCCCTGGCGGTCGAAGGCCTTGGCCGCCGGCACCCTCCGTCCCGCTTCGGCCAGATCCCCGAATTCGTCGTCCTCGACCAGTGGGATGCCGCGCTCAGCAAGCATCTCCACCAGACGGCGCTTGTGCTCGAGCGGCATGCTGGCCCCCGAGGGATTGCTGTTGGCCGTCATGAAGGCGCAGGCGCGAATCTCCCACTGCGCCAACGCGAGCTCGAGCGCCTCGAGGCTGACGCCCTCACGCGGATGGGAAGGAATCTCCAGTGCGTGCAAGCCGAGGGATTCGAGCGCTTGCAGCAACCCAACGTAGGTGGGGCTCTCGACGGCGACGGTGTCGCCCGGACGCGTCATCGCCCGCAGGCTCAAGAGCAATGCCTCCTGACCGCCGTTGGTAACCACGATGTGCTCGGGAGAGACGGCACAGCCGGCGTCTGCCATGCGTTTTGCGAGCTCGCGTCGCAGGCAGGCCATGCCGGCGGAGAATTGCATGCCGACGACTTCGGCCATGCGCTCGCGCACCACCCTGCCTATCGCCCGGCGCAGACGTTCCACGGGCAGAAATTCGGCCGACGGAATGGCGGTTCCCAGATCGAGTACCCCCTCGCGCTGACAGAGGCGCAGCACTTCGGCCGCCTCGTGGCGAATCTCCACCGCCACCGGCGGCTGCATCGGCGCCGGGGAAGGTTCTACCGGCGGTGCGATGGCGTCGCGCACATAGTAGCCAGAGCGCGGACGCGATTCGATCAGGCGCCAGGATTCGAGCAGGGCATAGGCGCTCTGCGCCGTGGTCAAGCTCACGCCATGGCGCTCGACCGTCTTGCGCAGCGAAGGGAAACGTTCTCCTGGACGATAGACGCCTTCGCGGATGCGCTCGGCGAGCTCGCAGGCTAGACGGCGATACCTTGGATCCTCCATTCGTTTCTCCACTGACCGGCTCAGTTTCGCGCTTTTTTCACCGGTACAGGCATGAAAAAAGCCATTCTGTACCGACTCAGAGATCACTTTTCTATCCCTGTATTTTTCTCGTCAATATACGTATAAATCCAGTACATGAACAGCCCCAAAAGAGAGATGAAGGAGGAGGTCATGGAATACCGGATCCTCGATGGCAACGAACTGATCATCCAAGGAGGGCTGGAAGCGGGGGTATCGCTCTACACCGGCTATCCTGGCTCGCCGCTGGCCGATTTCTTCAACGTTCTTCAGGCCAGACGCGAAGAACTCACACGGCACGGCGTGCGCGTGGCGATCGCCAACAACGAGGGCAACGCCGCAGCGATGGCTGCCGGCGCAAGACAGGCCGGGCGTGACTGTCTGCTGGCGATGAAGTCGATGGGACTCCAGGTGGCCGCCGATGCCCTCTCGGTGGGCAATTTCGCCGATCCCGGCCCGCGCACCATCGACCCCATCAGCGGCGCCCCGTGCCATGCCGGCGTCGTGGTCGTGGTCGGCGACGATCCTTGGTGTCAGTCCACGGCCACGCCGGCCGATTCGCGCTATCTCTTCAAACATCTGCACATTCCCTTCCTCGAGCCGGCCACACCACAGGAACTGAAGGACGGCATCGCCCTCGCCCTGACGTTGTCGCGCCGCTCCTCGCTCTACGTCGGCGTGGTGGTGCCCACCTTCCTCGCCGAAGGCGGAGGCCGGGTACGCCTTCGCCCTTGGGTACCGTTGCCTCGCGACGCTGCCCGCTTCGACCCCGACACGCTCGATTTGACGCGCAACGTCATGGTTCCGCCCAATTCTCGCGTGGCCGATCGCGAGATGATCCGGGTGCGCTTTCCCCGAGCGCTCGAGGTGCTCGCCCAACTGTCCCTCGATCGCTGCGAGGGAGACGAGACCGCCGAGATCGGGTTCATCGCCGCCGGCCCGGTCTACCCGCGCCTTCGGCAGGTACTCGATGAACTGGGCCTGGGCGAAGAAGTGGCCCTCTACCGGCCGGCCGGTTCCTGGCCCCTCGTCGAGTCGGCGCTCGTACCCTGGCTCGTACGCCGCCGTACGGTGGTGGTCGTCGAAGAAAAACGCGGATTTCTCGAGCAAGAGGTGGCGGCGCTATGCCAGGCGCACGGGCTCGCAGTCCGGGTCATGGGCAAGCGGTTCCGTTTTCCCGACGAGGAGAAAGAGGGGTTCCCCGCCGACGGCGGGCTGAGCCACGAGATCCTGCGTGAGCGGATCGAGGTGCTGCTGCAGCGTCTGCATCCGGCGGCACGCCCGCGGCGCCCGGCCGAGCCCATCGTGCTCCCCGAGACACTGCCGCCGCGCCTGCCGACGTTCTGTCCCGGCTGTCCGCACCGCGAAACCTTGAGTGTGCTCAAGGCCGTGCGCCGTAGCCTCGAGCGCGTCGGCATCCCGCTCGTGACCCACGGCGACGTCGGGTGCTATTCGCTCTCCTTCCTGCCGCCCTTCGGCGAGATGCACGACATCGGCGCCATGGGCCAGGGCGGAGCCGTCGGTGCCGGCACCGACCTCTTCACCGGGACCCCGTCGGTGGTACTGATGGGCGATTCGACTTTCTTCCACACGGGGGTGACCGCCATTTCCAACTCGGTACAACTGGGGCATGACGTGACCTACATCGTACTCGACAATGGTGTCACAGCAATGACCGGCCATCAGGTGGACCCGCGCAGCGGCGAGTCGGTGGAAGGCTTACGTCGGCCGCAGCAGGACATTCTGGGCATGGTGCGTGCAATGGGCGTAACCGAGGCGATCGAGGTCAATCCGAGCGATCGTTATTTCTACCTCAACCTGCTCGCCGACTACGTCCGGCGCCCCGGCACCAAGGTGATCGTCTCGCGCAAGGAATGCGGCCTGACCTACCATGCCCGCCTACGGGCATACGAACGCAAAACGCTCGCCCAAGGCAAGCCGCTGCCAGAGAAAGTGTTCTATCGCGTCAATACGTCGGCCTGCGAGGACTGCCGCGCCTGCGTCGAGGCCACCGGCTGCCCCGGTTTGTCCCGTACCGAAGATGCCTACGGCCCGAAGGTGCGCATCGACCCGCAGATCTGCGTCGCCGACGGCTATTGCGCCAAGATCCTCGCCTGCCCCAGTTTCGAGAAGATCCGCGTCATCGATTTCCTGCCGCCAGCGACGC
>JAQUGB010000173.1 GCA_028684345.1 Tepidiphilus sp.
TCCTAGAACCAATATCGTGACGATGGGTCGCGGCCCAGAGAAACCGCCAGTGTGCGCGCCCTTTGCGGGTGTGCCTGAGGCGGAAGGAAAGCGACCAACCTGAACCTCGGGTTCAGGAGCATCGGCCCGATCGGCGCTCGCGGGGGATCTCCTTCTTCAAACCCGGCTCAGTCCGGGTTTTTTCATGGGGCAAGCGATGGATGCATGGTGGCTGGCCTATCCGCTGCTCGGTGTCGTGGTCGGCCTCTTCGCCGGTTTGCTCGGCGTGGGCGGCGGGGCGATCATGGTGCCAATCCTCACTTCACTCTATACCGTTCAAGGGTTTCCCGCTGAAAACGTGGTGCATCTGGCGCTCGGAACGTCCATGGCGAGTATCGTGCTCACTTCGGTGAGCAGCTCCCGGGCGCACCATGCGCGCGGGGCGGTGGAGTGGGGGGTGGTGGTGGCCATGGGGCCGGGCGTGCTCGTCGGCATTTTCCTCGCCTCGTTCATCGCTGCTGCTTTGCCTTCGCGGCCTTTGGCGATCTTCTTCGCCTGTTTCATCGCCTACGTCTGCGTGCAGATGTTGCTCGACATCAAGCCCAAGCCCTCGCGGCAGTTGCCCGGCCCCTGGGGGCTGGCGACGGCCGGCGCCGTGATCGGGGCGGTGTCGGCGCTGGTGGCGATCGGCGGCGGTTCGCTCACCGTCCCCTTCCTCACCTGGTGTAACGTGCCGGCGCATCGCGCCATCGGTACGTCCGCCGCTCTGGGGCTGCCGATTGCGCTCGCGGGTACGGTCGCTTACCTCGTCATGGGTTGGGGGCATCCGGGCTTGCCATCCTATTCGCTGGGCTACGTTTATCTGCCGGCGGTGATCGGGGTGAGCGCCGTGAGCTATTTCACCGCCCCGCTGGGGGCGACGCTCGCCCATCGTCTGCCGGTGCGCACGCTCAAGCGCATCTTCGCCTTGGTGTTGCTCGCGCTGCTCGCGAAGATGCTGCATGCTCTCTTTGGATGATCGCCCATGAACGAATTGTGGCTCGGCCGCCAAGTGGCGGTTCCTGCGTCCTACGACCCCGGCGTGCTCACGCCGATCGCGCGTGCGCAGACTCGCCGCGACCTCGACCCGCCGCCTTTCGTCGGTTTCGACGAGTGGCATGCCTATGAGCTCTCCTGGCTCGACGGGCGCGGCAAGCCGGTAGCGGCGCTGGGGCGCTTGCGCGTGCCTTGCGATTCGCCCTGTCTCATCGAATCCAAGTCCCTGAAGCTCTACCTCAATGGCTTGGGTGGCACGCGTTTCGCCGAGGTCGAGGCGGTCGCGGCCACGATCCGGGCCGATCTGTCGCAGGCAGCCGGGGCGTCGGTGGAGGTGGCGATCGTACCGCTGTCGACCCGGCCGCGGCGCGCGCCGGGCTATCCCGAGGGGTATTGCGTCGACGATCTGCCGGTGGAAATCGAGACCTACCGCTATGATCCCACGCTGTTGCGCGTCGTCGAAAACACACCGAGCGAGCAGCGGCTCGTGAGCCATTTGCTGAAGTCGAACTGTCCCGTGACCGGGCAACCCGATTGGGGCTGTGTCGTCGTACACGCCCTGGGGCCAGTGATCGATCCGGCTTCATTCCTGCGCTACGTCGTTTCCTTTCGCGAACAGCAGGAATTCCACGAGCAGTGCGTCGAGCGCATCTACCGCGACCTGTGGCGCCTGGGGATGCAGGAGCTGCTGGTGTTCGCTTGTTACACCCGTCGCGGGGGATTGGACATTTCGCCGGTGCGCGCCTCGCGCGTCGGTTTGCTGCCATCCACGGTGCCCGAAGAGATCCGGCAATGATCGATGGATTGAACGAACGATTGGCCGCGAAGCGAAGCTGTAGGGGGCGCTCTCCGGCGCTCGGTGTGCCGTGCTTTGCGCCCGCTCGCAGCGGGGGCGGCAGCCTACGCTATTGTGTTTCCTTCGGTAAAAAACGCTTGCGTTCATCGTGTTTCGGGCTAAGGTGATGGATGTTCGAAGGTTCAGTTTGGGTTAACATAGCGCCTCGCGCCGCGGGCTGTGCCGCGGTTCGAGTGACGAAGGCCCTAGCAGCGCACCTCGCTGGGCGCTTCGCTCCATTTTCGGTGATACAAAGGAGAGAAACGATGTACAAGGCACTTTGGGTCGGCGCTGCGGCGCTGTTCTTGGCTGGGCCGGCGCTCGCTGCCACGGAAGGCGAAACGCTGATGAAAACCAAGGGCTGCGCTGCATGCCATGCCGTCGACAAGAAACTGGTCGGCCCGTCGTACAAAGACGTGGCTCAGAAATACACCGAAGCCGACGTGCCCAAACTCGTTGAAAAAGTGAAGAAGGGCGGTGTGGGCGTGTGGGGTCCCGTGCCGATGCCGCCCAATCCACAAGTGGCCGATGCGGACATCGAAAAGATCGTCCGTTGGATCCTGACCTTGAAGTGAGTCGAGTCAGCCGCGGCCCATCGAAAGAGAGGCCGCGGCTTTTCAGGCGGTCAGCACACTCACCCGTTGAGTCGATCCGCGTATTCCAGTGCGATGATATGTGCCCGATTCAAGGTGTCGGTGCTCAAACTCAATTTTTCTGCGTGATGGCGTAACGAGGCAGGGTCGGCACTTTCACACGCTTTGGCGAGCTCCAGGAAAGGGGCTAGCTCCCCTCGCCCTGTTAGGAGGGTCTCGCAGATCGACTCGCTCAGCGCGATCTCGCCCAAGAGCTTTTCCATTGGTATGCCGAGAAGGACGTCCAGGAGGGAACAGGCGCCACAGAGAAAGAGCTGGTCGGAGTATTCCTCTGCCAGAAAGGCTTTTCCGATCTCTTCCATGAGGCGCCCTCGGGCGATCGAAGTCTGCACGAGAGTCTGTTGTGAGGGGTGTGGTGAAGCGTGGAGCAACAAGAGCGTGAGCCATCGTAGCAGGTTACCGTAGCCGAGAATCTGCACGGCATGGCGGAACGAGGTGATCTCACACAGCAGACCCATTCCTGCGGAATTGATGTAGCGCAGCAGTCGATAGCTGAGTGCAACGTCGTGTTTCAGTAAATCTTCGATCTCGCCTATGTCGGCGTCTTCTTTCAGCTTTTGGATGAGTTGGAGGACGATGCCGTAGGATGGGGATACTCCCCGTTTTTCTGTGGTGAGATCCGGTCTGCGCAGGAAGAACCAGCCGCAGACGCCGGAAAACCCTTTCGCGATGGTTTCTTCGAAGTGGGTGGGGTCGGTCAGCCCCCACGCGAGGGCGATGCCGGGCGCTTTGCCCGGTACGGGGCTGAGGCGCAGATCCACGAGTGTAAAACGCCAGTTCCCAAGGGGTGGCACGGGGCTCGTGCCATCGTACCAGCCGAGGCAAAGAGGTAATTTTTTTTCTGCGGCCAGGGGCAAGAGGGCTTGAACTTTGGGGTGGGACAGGGCAGGCGAGGGGATTTCCAGGAAAGTCCCTTCCGGCCAATCCCATGTCAGGAGCTCTGGCCCGGGAACGAGTCGGCCGAAAGAAAGAAACACCGTGTGGGCAGATGGCCAAAACGGTCGTAGGCGACGCAGTGATTCCAGTGCGGATTCCGTGCTCGAAGCGTGCAGCAGCAGGCGATTGGCGGTGATCGCCTGCCTGAGGTTGACCACGGGCTC
>JAQUGB010000024.1 GCA_028684345.1 Tepidiphilus sp.
GGCCCGCTGCCGTGAAGCGAAGGAAACGCCTGGTGGCAACGCGTTTGGCCAGCCAATGCTCGATGTCGAGCGCCTGGCACAGTGTTTTTGGTTGATGGGCCCAGCTGGATTCGAACCAGCAACCAACGGATTATGAGTCCGCTGCTCTAACCGTTGAGCTATGGGCCCTAGAAAAGAAATTATCGCATGAAAAAAACCCGCCGGTGGCGGCGGGTCGGGGGAGTTCGTCAGGCTTCGTTGTCGAGGAAACTGCGCAGGCGCTCGGATCGGCTCGGGTGACGGAGCTTGCGCAGGGCTTTGGCTTCGATTTGCCGGATACGCTCGCGGGTGACGTCGAACTGGCGACCGACCTCTTCGAGGGTGTGGTCGGTATTCATTTCGATGCCGAAACGCATGCGCAAGACTTTGGCTTCGCGCGGGTTGAGTGATTCGAGCACTTCACGGGTGGCTTCGCGCAGGTCGGCGATGAGGGCTGCGTCTACCGGGGCGAGCACCGAAGCATCCTCGATGAATTCGCCCAGATGCGAATCCTCGTCGTCGCCGATGGGCGTCTCCATGGAGATCGGCTCTTTGGCGATCTTGCGGATCTTGCGGATCTTTTCTTCGGGCATCTCCATGCGGCGCGCGAGTTCGGCGGCGTCGGGCTCTTCGCCCGTCTCCTGCAGGATCTGGCGGCTGATGCGGTTCATCTTGTTGATCGTCTCGATCATGTGCACCGGGATGCGGATGGTGCGGGCCTGATCGGCGATCGAGCGAGTGATGGCTTGCCGGATCCACCAGGTGGCGTAGGTGGAGAATTTGTAGCCGCGGCGGTATTCGAACTTGTCGACGGCTTTCATCAGGCCGATGTTGCCTTCCTGGATGAGGTCGAGGAACTGCAGGCCGCGGTTGGTGTATTTCTTGGCGATCGAGATGACGAGGCGCAGGTTGGCTTCGATCATCTCGCGCTTGGCGGCGCGCATCTTGGCTTCGCCCATGGACATGCGCTTGTTGATGTCCTTGAGTTCCTTGAGCGGCACGCGGGCGCGCTGCTCGATCTCGCGGATGCGGTTCTGCTCCTCGAGCACGGAAGGGTAGATTTTGACCATCGACTCGGACCAGGGTTTGCCGGACTCGATCTCGCGGGTGATCCAGTCGGGGTCGGTTTCGTGCTCGGGGAAGACCTTGATGAAGTAATCCCGCGGCATGGTGCCGATCTCGGTGCACAGTTTCGCCACCGTTCGTTCGTGCTGGCGCACTTGCTCGATCATGCTACGGATGACGTCGCACAGCTGCTCGATGTAGCGGGCGGTGAAGCGGATGTGCAGCAGTTCGCCGGCAATCTGGTCGCGCAGCGCGGTGTAGCGCGGATCTTCGCTGCCATAGGCTTCGAGCGCGCGATCGAGCTCGGCGTAGAGGCTGCGGATGCGTTCGAAGTGCTGCATGGCGCCGCGCTTGAGCTCGGCGAGATTGGCGGCCTGGATGCGCGCCGCACGTTCTTCGTCGCTCTCGTCTTCTTCTTCGTCCGAATCGTTTTCTGCCTCGGCGGAGGCTTCTTCGTCGTCCGATTCATCTTCCTCGATCGCTTCGAGGTCGACGTCGGCGTTCTCGTCTGCCGTCTCTTCTTCGGACACGGGGGCGAGATCTTCGTGGTCGATGAGGCCGTCGACGACTTCGTCGATGCGCATTTCGTCGCGTTCGATCTTGTCGACGGTCTCGAGGATGTGCGCGATGGTGAGGGGGCAGGCAGCGATGGCCTGCACCATGTTTTTCAGACCGTCCTCGATGCGTTTGGCGATCTCGATTTCGCCTTCGCGCGTGAGCAGCTCCACCGAACCCATTTCGCGCATGTACATGCGTACGGGGTCGGTGGTGCGGCCGAATTCGGCATCGACCGAGGAGAGCGCCTGTTCGGCTTCTTCTTCGATGTCGTCGTCGGTACCGCCTACGGCCGGCGCCTCGGCCATGAGCAGCTCTTCGGGGGCCGGCGCTTCCTCGAAGACCTGGATTCCGAGGTTGTTGAAGGTGGTGATGATGCCTTCGATTTGCTCGGAGTCGACGATGTCGTCGGGCAGGTGGTCGTTGATTTCGGCGTAGGTGAGGTAGCCCCGTTCCTTGCCCAGCGCGATGAGGGCTTTGATCTGGGTGCGGCGTTTCTCGGCGTCGGCGGGTGAGTGATTGGCCGCAACGGCCTCGATGAACGCGTTTTCCGTTTTGGGGTTGGCGCGCTTGTTGGATTTGCGTTTGGGGGAATTCTTGGTGTTTTGGGCCATGGCTGCAGCGTCTATTCCCGAATAAACCGTTAATTATAAAACGATCCGTACCTAGTGGGCAGGGGGATCGATGCGTCTAGTGGAAACCTGGGAGTGTTCGTCCGGCGCTCAAGGGGGGTGTGAAGTCGCCATGTCGGGCGCGGCTTCAGGTCGGGCGCCGGCAGTCATGAGACGGACCTTTTCGCGGAAAAGTTCGCCGAGGTGCAGGGTTTCCTCCGGGGTGAGCTTGCGCTGGCGGCTCAGGGCGGAGAGGGTGACGATTTCGCGTTCGACGCGGCGTAGCCGCAGGCGTTGGATGATGTCCGAGAGTGTGGTCTCCGGGTCTTCCCAGGGGATCGTTTCCTCGAGGATCGCTGCGGCGTGACGCGCGAGTACCTCGCCATGCTCGCTGCTGCGAAAGTGCTCGACGATCATGGCGGCGGTGCTGCGCTCGTCGAGCGTGCCGACGTCGATGGCGTCGATGAGGGCGGCACTGGCGCGCCATTCTGGTTCGGGTTCGTCGAGCGGCAGGAGATCGACGCGGAGTCGGGCTGCGAGCAGCGGGTGCGCGATGAGCAGCCGCAGCAGCAGGGCGGCCAGAGGCAGGGGGGCGCGGCGTCCGGGGTGCCGTGAATGGCGCGTCGTGGAACGAAGCGTGGGGGTGGTGACCATTTCCTGCGCGGGCGGAATCCATTCGTGCAGGATCTCGATGGCGAGCCCCGTGCGCTCGGCGAGTTCCTTTTCCAGCTGTAGGCGCAGCATGGGGGCGCGCACCTTGGCGATCAGCGGTTTGGCGAGGTGGGCGAGCCGGGCGCGTCCTTCGGCGGTGTGCAGGTCTTCGTCCCGCGTGAGTTCGTCGAAGAGGTAAGTGGTGAGCGGCTTGGCCGCGTCGGCGATGAGGGCGCGGAAGGCGTCGGCGCCATGGGCGCGCACGAAGCTGTCGGGGTCGTGTTCCGGTGGGAGAAAAACGAAGCGCAGGCGGCTGTCGTCCTTGAGCGCTTCGAGGGAGTTTTCCAATGCCCGCCAGGCGGCGCGGCGACCGGCTTCGTCGCCGTCGAAACAGAAGACGATCTGGTCGGTGAGGGCGAGCAGCGTGCGGACGTGCTCGGCGGTGGTGGCAGTGCCCAGCGCCGCAACGGCGTTCGTGAGGCCATGCTGGGCGAGCATGATGACGTCGACGTAGCCTTCGGTGACCAGGGCAAAACCCGCTTCGCGGATACCGTCGCGCGCGAGCGCCAAGCCGTAGAGGGTGCGGCCTTTCTCGAAGAGGGGGGTCTCGGGGGAGTTGAGGTACTTGGGTTCGCCGCCGTCGAGGCTTCGTCCGCCGAAGGCGATGATCTTCCCCTGACGGTCGTGGATGGGGAAGATGAGCCGGTCGCGGAATCGGTCGTAACGCTTGCCGCTGTCGGGGTTGGCGATGACGAGGCCGGCTTTCTCGAGCAGGGGCTCGCCGTAGTGGGGAAAAATGGCGGAGAGGGCTTGCCATTCGGAGGGGGCGTATCCCAGGCCGAACCGTTCGGCCGTGGCGGGGAGGATGCCGCGCTGCTCGAGGTAGGCGCGGGCTTTGGGGCTGCGCTCGAGACTGCGGCGGTAGAAGTCGGCCGCCTTGGCGTGCAGTTCGAGCAGGAGCTGGCGTTCGCTCTTTTGCTGGGCGGCTTCGGCGGCCGAGATCGCTCCCTGGGCCCGGGGGACTTTGAGCCCCGTTTCGGCGGCGAGCGCTTCCACGGCGTCGACGAAACCCAGCCCTTCGTACTCCATGAGAAAGGTGATGGCGGTGCCGTGGGCGCCGCAGCCGAAGCAGTGATAGAACTGCTTGGCGGGGGAGACGGAGAAGGAGGGGGTCTTCTCGCCATGGAAGGGACAGCAGGCGAAGTAGTTGGCGCCGGATTTCTTGAGCTTGAGCCGCTTTCCGACGACGTCGACCAGGTCGACGCGGGCGAGCAATTCGTCGATGAAGTCGTGCGGGATCATGGCCAAAGGGCCAGGAGATCACGGTGGACGAGCTGTCCTGAAGGGACGGCCGTTGACCTGCCTTGGAGCCTCGCCGCAGGAACCGGCAGAGAGGAGTGGGCGCGACGGGCGAACGCAGGCTCACCGACGCAGAATGGCGATTCGCGACCGCGTGCTGGGTCTTCGAGGAATCCCTGCTGCAAGGAGTACGGGGTCACGGCATGAAGGGGGAGGGACGACGATACGCCGCCCCATACCGGGATCAGTACAACTTGGGCGGCAGCATCTGGCTGCGCAGGCGTTTCTGGTAGCGCTTGATGGCGGCAGCGCGCTTGCGCTTGCGCTCGGCGGTGGGCTTTTCGTAGAACTCCCGCTTGCGCAGCTCGGTGAGGATACCGGCTTTCTCGACGGTGCGCTTGAACCGGCGCACGGCGACTTCGACGGGTTCGTTTTCCTTGACACGGATACCGGGCATTTCGATCCTCGATGCGAATGAATGATGCGAAAACGTGAATTATAGAGGTTGACGGAATGGCTGACAAGGTAATTTTCGCGCACGAGGCGAACGACGGTACAATTTCCGCTTTTGCGTGAGGATCGAGCGTGCATATCCTCGGGATCGAATCTTCGTGCGACGAGACGGGCGTGGCGCTCTACGATACGTCGCGCGGGTTACTCGCGCATCGCTTGCACACGCAGGCACGAATGCATGCCACCTATGGTGGCGTGGTGCCGGAGTTGGCTTCGCGCGACCACGTGCGCCGCTTGCCGGCGTTGGTGCGCGAGGTGATGTCGGAAGGGGCGAGGGACTGGACGGAGCTCGACGTCGTCGCGTACACGGCGGGGCCAGGGCTGGCAGGCGCTTTGCTGGTGGGAGCGAGCTTCGCCGAGAGTCTGGCGTTGGCGCTGGATCGATCGACTTTGCCGGTGCACCACCTCGAAGGGCACCTGCTCTCGCCGCTGCTGGCCGAGCCGCGGCCGGAATTTCCTTTCCTCGCCTTGCTCGTCTCGGGTGGGCATACGCAGTTGATGGCGGTGCGGGCGGTGGGCGATTATCGCCTGTTGGGCGAGACGATCGACGACGCGGCCGGGGAGGCGTTCGACAAGACGGCGAAGCTGCTGGGTCTGGGCTATCCGGGTGGGCCGGCGCTGGCGGCGCTCGCCGAGCAGGGAGATCCCGCGCGCTTTGCCTTGCCGCGTCCCTTGCTGCATGCGCCGACGCTCGATTTCAGCTTCAGCGGCCTGAAGACCGCCGTGGCGCTGAAAGTGGGGGCGCCGGACTGGCGAGCGGAGTATGCGGCGGATCTGGCGGCTTCTTTTCAGCAGGCGGTGGTCGAGGTGCTGGTGGCGAAGACGATGGCGGCGGTGCGTGCCACGGGTCTGCCGCGGGTCGTCGTGGCCGGCGGCGTCGGGGCGAACCGGCGCCTGCGCGAAGCGCTGGCCGAGGCCGGGGCGGAGCAGGGGTTCGCGGTGTTCTACCCGGACGTGGCGCTGTGCACCGACAACGGGGCGATGATCGCTTTCGCGGCGGCACTACGGCTGGAAGCGGGGGCTCGCGTGAAATGGGATCGGCGCATCGAGGTGCATCCTCGGTGGGCGCTGGAAGGATTGCGTCAAGGTTGATCGGCCGGGGGTTTTGGCTGCGGCCGCGCGCGACGGAATTTGGGCTCGGTGCCATTGAGCAGCTGGCCGATGTTGCTTCGGTGTCGCCAGAAGAGGACGGCCGACATGGCGCCGATCACGAAGACGACTTCGCGCGTCAGGCCGAGCAGCAGGGCGAGGAAAGGAGCGCCGGCAGCGGCGGTGAGGGCGGCGAGTGACGAGTAGCGGGTGACGAAGGCGACGACGAGCCAAATGCCGGCAACGGCAAGGGCGAGCGTCGGTTGCAGGCCGGCGAGCACGCCAAGGGCCGTGGCTACGCCTTTGCCTCCGCGAAAACGCAGGAAGAGGCTATAGACGTGCCCGAGAAAGGCGGCGAGCCCGGCGAGCGCGGCGGTCGTGGCATCCGCCCCGAGCCGTTGGACGAGCCAGACGGCGAACCAGCCTTTGGCGGCATCGCCCGCGAGCGTGAAGAGGGCCGCGGCTTTGTTTCCCGTGCGCAGCACGTTGGTGGCGCCGGGGTTGCCGGAGCCGTAGGAGCGCGGATCGGGCAGGCGGAAGAGGCGGCTTGCGACGATGGCGAAGGGGATCGAGCCGATCGCGTAGCCGAGCAAGATGAACAGCAGGATCTGGGGCATCGTGCGGTGATCCAGGTAAAAGTATTTTGGGGCAGCTCGAATGACTTACTGCGCGGTGGCGTTTTCCGGTGCTCGGATGCTCGCCTATCTGGGTGATGTGTCTCGCATCCTGTGCTCCGGGCGCCTTGCCCTGCAGCCGCTCGCGACGGTTCTTCGAGCTGCCCCATATTTTAGTTTACTCCAGCTTTGGCCGGAGCGAAGAAGGGAGAAAAAATGGACAGCATCTTCATCGAGGGCTTGCGCGTCGAGGCGCGGGTGGGCGTTTATGCGAGGGAACAGGCGGCGCATCAGACCTTGGTGATCGATTTGCAGCTCGGCTTGGACTCAGAGGCCGGGCGAAGCGATGAATTGGCGACGACGATCGATTACGCCCGGGTGATCGACCGGGTGAAGGCGGAAGTGGAGGGGCAGTATTTCCGCTTGCTCGAGCGCTTGGGGGAGCATCTTGTAGAGATGCTTTTCGCGGAGTTCGAGCCTGCTTGGGTGAGGATGAAAATTGCCAAGGTTGGCGTGCGCGCCGAGGTGAAGAATGTGGGAATCCTGCTCGAACGCCAGCGGGAAAATGGCAAGGGTAAAGCGCAAGAAAGCGCCATTGGGAAGCTCGAATGAACCGCCGCGCAGCCGACTGCACTGCGCGCTTTGGATGTTCGCCTATCCATGAGATAGGCCTGGCACCCTGCGCTCCGAGCGGCTTGCGCTACGGCCGCTCGGCGGGGGCGAGCTTCCCTCGGGCGATCATTTGATCTCGAGTTCTTCGGAAGAGCGGCCGGAATCGGTCCATTCCTTGAACCATTTCGGGGCTCGGCCATGGCCGTTCCAGGTGATGTCGGGATTCGTGGGGTGACGGTATTTCGGCGGTTTCTTGCTCGAATCCCGTTCTCTTTTCTCGCCTTTGAGCAGACCCAGGGCTTCGTCGAGTGAGATGCCCATTTCTTTGGCGAGCTGGGCCACACGGGCTTTGAACTGCGCCCGGGCTTCACGGCGGCGCCGTTCGAATTCGTGTTCGATGTCTTTCTTGAGTTGTTCCAGTTCGTCGATCGTGAGCGAGGTGAGATCCATGATGTTTTTCTAATGGAGTGGAAGAAGTGCTCATTGTAGCCAATTTTTTCTGTTTTGAAACCGTCTTTTTATGCGCGGGGGTGATGGCGGCGATAAAGGGCTTCCAGGCGGGCGCGGGCGATGTGGGTGTAGATTTGCGTGGTGGAAATGTCGGCGTGTCCCAGAAGCAATTGCACGGCGCGAAGGTCGGCGCCGTGATCGAGCAAATGGGTGGCAAAGGCGTGGCGTAAGGTGTGCGGGGAAAGGCGATCGGGAGCGATGCCACAGCGAATGGCATGTTCTTTGATGATCTGCCAGCAGCGTTGCCGCGTCATGGCTTCGCCGCGGCGGTTGAGAAAAAGAGTTTCTTCCCGCTTTCCATTGAGAAGCACGGGGCGCGATTCCTGCCAATAGCGTTCGATCCATGAGGCGGCTTCTTCACCCAGAGGAACGAGCCGCTCTTTGCTGCCTTTGCCGAGCACGCGCAGCCAGCCTTCGTTGCGCTCGATCTGGTGCGTCTGCAAGCCCACGAGTTCGCTCACGCGCAGGCCCGTGGCATAGAGCACTTCGAGCATCGCCTTGTCGCGCAGCCCGAGTGGTGTGGTGACGTCGGGGGCGGCGAGCAGGCGCTCTACGTCCGTTTCGGTGAGCGTCTTGGGGCGGCGCGGTGGCAGCAGCGGGGGCTGCAGGGTGGCGGTGGGATCTCGAGTGATCAGACCTTCGCGCAGCAGCCAGCGGTAGTAGCGCCGCCAGCTCGCGAGTAGCCGCCGCTGGCTGGTGGCCTTGTTGTGGCGGCTGAAGTCGGCGAGATAGGACAGGAGCTCGGCGCCTTGGGCTGCGCGCGGGTCGAGCCCGGCGCGCTGGGCCCAGAGGAAGAATCGGGTGAGGTCGCTGCGGTAGGCGGCGAGCGTGGCCGGCGCGAGCCCTTCTTCGAGCCAAAGAGTCTGCACGAAGGCATCGAGCGAGGCTTCCAGCGCCGGCGCGAGCCGCTCGGCTGCCTCGTTCAGCGCCGGATCTCGCCTTGTCCGAGCACGATCCATTTCTGGCTGGTGAGGCCCTCGAGCCCGACCGGGCCGCGGGCGTGGATCTTGTCGGTGGAGATGCCGATCTCGGCGCCGAGCCCGTATTCGAAACCGTCGGCGAAGCGGGTGGAGGCGTTGACCATCACCGAGGCGGAGTCGACTTCGCGCAGGAATCGCATCGCGGCACCGTAGTCTTCGGTGAGGATGGCGTCGGTGTGCTTCGAGCCGTAGCGCTCGATGTGCTCGATCGCTTCGTCGAGGTCGGCGACGAGGCGAATGGCGATGATGGGGGCGAGGTATTCTTCGCGCCAGTCGTCTTCGGTGGCGGCTTTGAGCAACTCCGTGGGTAGGCCGTGGCGCTGCAAAAGGGTGAGGGTGCGGGGGCAGCAGCGCATCTGGACGCCATGCCCGGCGAACATGCGCCCGATCTCGGGGAGATGGCGTTCGGCCACCGCCTCGTCGATCAGCAGCGTCTCGGCGGCGTTGCATACGCCGTAGCGGTGGGTTTTGGCGTTTTCGACGATGGGGAGCACTTTGGCCGGGTCGGCGGCGGCGTGGACATAGACGTGGCAGTTGCCGTCGAGGTGTTTGATGACCGGCACGCGGGCATCTTTCATCACGGCTTCGATCAGCCCCTTGCCGCCGCGCGGGACGATGACGTCGACCAGCTCGGGCGAAGCGACGAGGCGGGAGACGAGGGCGCGATCGGTGGTCTGGACGAGCTGCAAGGCGGCGAGCGGCAACCCGGCCGCTTCGAGCCCGGCGCGGATGCAGCGCTCGATCGCCTGGTTGCTCTGCAGGGCTTCTTTGCCGCCGCGCAGGATGGCGGCGTTGCCGGACTTGAGGCACAGGGCGGCGGCATCGGCCGTGACGTTGGGGCGCGCTTCGTAGATGATGCCGATCACGCCCAGGGGAACGCGCATCTTGCCGACCTGGATGCCGCTGGGGCGGCGCTTGACTTCGTCGATCTCGCCCACGGGATCGGGCAGCGCCGCGACCTGGGCCACGCCTTCGGCCATCGTCTCCAGCCCTTTCTTGCTCAGGGTGAGGCGGTCGATGAGCGCAGGGGAGAGTCCCGCCTCGCGGGCGGCGGCGAGATCGGCGGCGTTGGCGGCGAGCACTTCGTCGCGATGGCGCCGCAGCGCTTCGGCCGCAGCGAGCAGTGCGGCGTTCTTCGCCTGGGTCGAGGCTTTGGCCATGGCGCGCGCGGCCTGGCGGGCGGCGCGGCCGAGGTCGGCGAGGTAGCGGTCGAGTTCCGTCATGGCGTACTCCAGCGGTCGAATAGGGTCAGGCGGCGCGGCCGCGGGGCGGGGCCGTGCCTAGGGAGAGAAGCAGGCGTTCGGCTTCCGGGACAAAGTCGCCGGCTTCGGCGCCCTTGGCGATGCGGTCGAGCCGGGCGCAGGCGGTGAGCGCGGCGCGCAAGGGCGGGAGCCTGCGGGCGCTGCGCTCGATGGCGCGTTTTTCTTCGGGGCGGAAGACGCGTTCCTGCCGAAAGAAGACTTCGAGCGGCGCGCCGCGTGCGAGCGTTTCCTGGGCGCCGGCGATGAGGCGCAGCGCCGCGGCGATCGCCCACAGTAGCAGCGGCATGGCGCAGCCTTCCGCGGTGAGCATGCGCAGCAGGCGCAGCGCGCGCACGCAATCGCCCTCGAGCATGGCCTGACGCAGCGCATCGGGGTCGTAGCGGGCGAGGTCGAAGACGGCGGTGCACACTTCTTCTTCCGGCAGCGGCCCCTCGGGGAAGAGCAGGGCGAGTTTTTCCAGTTCCTGACGCGCGGCGAGGAGATTTCCTTCCGTGCGTTCGGCGAGCAGGCGCAGCAATTCCGGCGAGGCGCTCTGCCGCTGGCGGGCGAGCCGTTCGCGCCACCACTCGGGAAGCCGCTCGCGCGGCGGGGCGTTCGCTTCCACGACCACGGCGTGCCGCTCGAGAGCGGTGAACCAGGCGCTCTTGCGCGCCTGCCAGTCGAGCTCGCCCAGCGTGACGAGAAGAATCGTCTCGGGCAAGGGGTTTTTCACCCGTTCGCCGAGCCAGGCGGCGCCTTCCGTTCCCGGCTTGCCTTGGGGCAGCCGCAATTCGATGAGCCGGCGGGAGGCGAAGAGCGAAAGGCTGTCGCTTTCCTGGGCGAGGCGTTCCCAGGAAAAACCGGGCTCGACGGTGAAGACGAGTCGCTCGTCGAAGCCGAGCGCACGGGCGCGGGCGCGAACGGCGTCGGTGGCCTCGAGCACGAGGAGGGGCTCGTCGCCGTAGACTGCCCATACGGGCTCCAGCGTTTGGCGTTCGAGGTGGCGGGCGAGCCGTTCGAGCGGTAGTTTCATTTTCGCTTGGCGAGCGTGCGGCCGATCATGAGGAACATCTGGTCGACGAGTTGCTGGCGCATGTCGGCGTAGAGCAAGGCTTCCTCTTTCTCGCGCGCGGTGATTTCATCGTCGCTGTATCCGTAATCGCGCTCGGCCATGAGCGTGGTGGCCGGAACGATCTCCTCGCCTTCTTTGTTCAGCACGCGAAAGCTCAGCTGGGCCCGGATTTGGTATTCGCGTACCTTGCCGTCGGGGGTGAGGGAGAGGATGTCGCGCTCTTCGCGGTACGAGAGGATGTCGAGGCGGATCTCGGCTGCTTCGGTCGGCTCGACCCAGCGGGTTTCACTACCCGAGAGCCGGCGCTCGATCACGCGCCCCAGAGCGCTGTTACGGGCTGTGTTGATGTGCACCGTGGGTGCACCGAGTCCGGCCATGCCGCGGGGCCGAAAGCCGCAGCCGGCGAGCAGTGCCCCGGCTGCGGCGGCGAGCAGCAGGCGGCGTCGGTAGGCGGAACGAAGCGTTGGCTCGGCCATCGGGCAGTCCTCACACGACGAGATTGACGAGGCGGCCGGGGACGATGACGACGCGCTTGGGCGAGCGCCCTTCGAGGTGATGCGCAGCGGCCTGCAGCGCCGCTGCTTCGATCGCCGCCTGGTCGGCTTCGGCAGGCACGACGATCTTGCCGCGGGTCTTGCCGTTCACCTGCAGCACGAGCTCCACTTCGCTGCGCTGCAACGCTGCGGGATCCGGCTCGGGCCAGGGGGCGTCGAGCACGTCTTCGCCGAAGCCGCATTCGCGCCACAAGACGTGCACGAGGTGTGGCGCGATGGGGGCGAGCACGCGCAGCAGGATGGAGAACCCTTCTTCGGCGAGTCGCGCTTGCGCGGCAGGGTCGGCTTCGGGCAGGCGTTCGAGGACGTTCAACATCTTCATCGTGGCCGAGGCGACGGTATTGAGCTGCTGTTTGCCCATGTCGTGGTTGGCCTGCTGCAGGATGGTGTGCAGCTCGCAGCGGGCGGCGGCCAAGGCGGCGGGAAGCGCGCTCACGGCCGGGGCCGAAGCGAGCAGCGGCTGCAGCTCGCGACGGTATTTGTGGCCGAAGGCCCAGACGCGGCGCAGGAAGCGGTGGGCGCCCTCGACGCCGGAGTCGGACCATTCGAGCTGGGCTTCGGGCGGTGCGGCGAAGATGATGAAGAAGCGCGCCGTGTCGGCGCCGTAGCGGTCGATGAGCGCCTGCGGATCGACGCCGTTGTTTTTGGATTTCGACATCTTTTCGATGCCGCCGATCTGCACCGGCTGGCCGTCGGTCTTGAGCCGGGCGGCGACGATGCGCCCCTTGGCGTCGCGCTCCACGAGCACGTCGGCGGGGTTGATCCACTCTTTCCTGCCCTCGGCCGTGAGGCGGTAGTAGGTCTCGGCCACCACCATCCCTTGGGTGAGGAGGCGCGTGAAGGGTTCGGAGAATCCGACGAGTCCGAGGTCGCGCAGCGCCCGGGTGAAGAAACGGGAATAGAGCAGGTGCAGGATGGCGTGCTCGATGCCGCCGATGTACTGATCGACCGGCATCCAGTACTCGACCCGCTCATCGAGCATGGCTTGGTGGTTGTCGGCGCAGCAAAAGCGCAGGAAGTACCAGCTCGATTCGACGAAGGTGTCCATCGTGTCGGTTTCGCGCCGGGCCGGTTTGCCGCAGCGCGGACAGGTGGTCTCGTAGAATTCGGGCATCTGCGCGAGCGGCGAGCCGCGGCCGGTGAGGGCGACGTTCTCCGGCAACACCACCGGCAGCTGTTCGTCGGGCACCGGCACGTCGCCGCAATCGGCGCAATGAACGATGGGGATGGGGCAGCCCCAGTAGCGCTGGCGTGAGATGCCCCAGTCGCGCAGCCGGTACTGCACGCGCTTGGCGCCGAGCCCTTTCTCGGCGAGCGCCGCCGTGATCGCTTCCTTGGCTTCTTCCGAGCGCATGCCGGTGTAAGGGCCGGAGGCGACGAGGAGGCCGAGCTCGGCGTACTCTTCGCGCCAGGGGCCGTGCGGGTCGACGTCGAGGTCTTTGCCCGCCGGGCGGATCACCTGCTTGATCGGCAGGCCGTACTTCTGGGCGAAGGCGAAGTCGCGCTCGTCGTGGGCGGGCACGGCCATCACCGCGCCCTCACCGTAGCCCATCAGCACGTAGTTGGCCACCCATACGGGGAGTTTCTCGCCGGTGAGGGGGTGCAGCACGTAGAAGCCGGTCGGACGGCCTTTCTTCTCCATCGTGGCGATCTCGGCTTCGGCCACGGCCCCGCGCCGGCACTCTTCGATGAAGGCGGCAAGCTCGGGGTCGCGCCGGGCGGCGGCGAGCGCCAGCGGATGTTCGGCGGCCACGGCCACGTAGGTGGCGCCATGGAGGGTATCGACGCGGGTGGTGAAGACGCGCAGGCTTCCTGCCTGGCCGACGCTCGCTTCATCGTAGGGGAAGACGACTTCGGCGCCTTCCGAACGCCCGATCCAGTTGGCCTGCATGCGTTTCACCTGCTCGGGCCAGCCGGGAAGGGCGTTCAAGGCTTCGAGCAGCTCGTCGGCGTAGGCGGTGATCCGCATGTAGTACATGGGGATTTCGCGCTTCTCCACCGGCGCGCCGGAGCGCCAGCCTCGTCCGTCGATCACCTGCTCGTTGGCGAGCACGGTCTGGTCGACCGGATCCCAGTTCACCAGCCCGAGCTTGCGATAGATGAGCCCTTTTTCATACAGGCGCCGGAAGACCCACTGTTCCCAGCGGTAGTACTCGGGGCGGCAGGTGGCGAACTCGCGCGACCAGTCGATGCCGAAACCCAGCCGCTGCAGCTGGCGCTTCATGTAGGCGATGTTGCTGTAGGTCCATTGAGCCGGCGGGATGCCGTTCTGGATGGCGGCGTTCTCGGCCGGCATGCCGAAGGCGTCCCAGCCCATGGGCTGGAGCACGTTGTCGCCGCGCATGCGGTGGTAGCGGGCGAGCACGTCGCCGATGGAGTAGTTGCGCACGTGCCCCATGTGCAGTTTCCCCGAAGGGTAGGGGAACATGGACAGGCAATAGTACTTCGGGCGGGAGGGGTCTTCGACAGCCTTGAAACTCTGGCGTTCGTCCCAGTAGTGCTGTGCGGCACGCTCGACGGCCAGCGGATCGTATTTTTCTTGCATGATGGGATGGTAGGTGGCGCGAACGAAAAGAGAAGTATAGCCGGTTTGATGGAGGCGGGGCAAAGAGCGGGGAGTCGCCGCGGGGTGCACGACGCTTGCGTCGAGTGACTTCGTGTATAATGAAAAATATAGTAATTATCATTTCTTGTCGATCGAGGAGGTCCCATGAAACGAACGTTCGCAACGGTGGCGGTGCTGGCGGCAGCCTTGTTCGCTCCAGCGCTGAAGGCCCAGGAACCGGTGGTCAACGTCTACTCGACGCGGCACTACCCCACCGACACCCGCCTCTACGAAAACTTCACGGCCGCCACCGGCATCAAGGTGAATCTGATCGAGGGGCAGGAAGATCCGCTCATCGAGCGCATCCGGGCCGAGGGGGAGAACAGCCCGGCCGACGTGCTCATCACGGTCGATGCGGGGCGTCTGTGGCGTGCCGAGCAAATGGGGCTGTTCGCGCCGATCCGCTCGGAGCTGCTGGAGGCGAGAATCCCGGCGCATTTCCGTCATCCGGAAGGGAAATGGTTCGGGTTTTCCTATCGCGCTCGCGTCATCGTCTACAACAAGGCGGCGGTGTCGCGCGACGAGATCAAAGGTTACGCCGACCTGGCCGACCCCAAATGGAAAGGACGCGTGTGCGTGCGCTCTTCGGGAAATGTGTACAACTTGTCCCTGCTCGCGGCGCTCATCGAGCACTGGGGCGAGGAAAAGGCACGTGCCTGGGCGCAGGGGGTGAAGGACAATCTCGCCCGTCCACCTCAGGGGTCGGATACCGACCAAATCAAGGCAGTGGCCGCCGGCGAGTGTGACGTGGCGCTGGTGAACCACTATTACTATGTGCGGCTCCTGGCTTCCGATAAACCCGGGGACCTGAACGTGGTGCGCAAAGTGGCGCTGGTGTGGCCGGACCAGGACGGAAACGGCACCCACGTGAATATCTCCGGCGCCGGGGTGGTACGCACCGCGCCGCACAAGGAAGCCGCGATCCGTTTCCTGGAGTATCTGGCGAGCGACGAGGCGCAGGTTTATTTCGCGGTGGGCAACAACGAATGGCCTACGGTGCCCGACGTGGCCTATCGCAACCGCGTGCTCGCGTCGCTGGGCGAATTCAAGATCGATCCCTTGCCGGTGGAGGTGCTGGGTAAGAACCAGCCTCTGGCACAGAGAATTTTCGACGAGGTGGGTTGGCGCTGAGGGCGAGCTCTACCGTCGTTCGCGAAACGCCCGGTCTGGAA
>JAQUGB010000174.1 GCA_028684345.1 Tepidiphilus sp.
GCAGGTCGTCGCGCGGAGCCACCGCCACCACGGGCATCTCGCGGTCTACGAGCGCGAGCGGCCCGTGCTTGAGCTCGCCGGCCGGGTAGCCCTCGGCGTGGATATAGCTGATCTCCTTGAGCTTGAGCGCGCCTTCGAGGGCGATGGGCCAGTGCGTGCCGCGCCCGAGGAAGAGCGCGTGCTGGCGTTCGGCGAAGCGCTGCGCCCATTGCTCGATCTGGGGTTCGAGTTGCAGCACGCGCCCGAGCGCCGCCGGCAGGCGCCGCAGCGCATCCAACCGGTTCGCTTCCACCGCCTCGGGCAGCCGTCCGCGTTGCTTGGCGAGCGTGAGCGCAAGGAGCGCGAGCGCCGTGAGCTGGGTGGTAAAAGCCTTGGTCGAGGCCACGCCGATCTCGGGGCCGGCGCGGGTGAGAAAGGCGAGCCTGGCCGTGCGCACGATGGCCGATTCGGGGACGTTGCAGATCGCCAGCGTCTGCGTCATTCCCCGGCCCTGGGCGTGGCGCAAGGCGGCGAGCGTGTCGGCGGTCTCGCCGGATTGGGAGATCGCCACCACCAGCGTCTTCGCATCCGGCACCGAGACGCGGTAGCGGTATTCGCTGGCGATCTCCACCGTGGTGGGTAGGCCCGCATATTCTTCCAGCCAGTAGCGCCCGACCATGCCGGCGTGGAAACTCGTGCCGCAGCCGAGGATCAGCACCCGGTCGATGGCGGCGAAGGTCTTCTCGGCCTCGGGGCCGAAGAGCGCCGGGGTGAGCCGCGCCCCGCCGGCCACGGCTTCCAGGGTGTCGGCCACCGCCTCGGGCTGCTCGAAGATTTCCTTCTGCATGTAGTGCCGGTAGCCGGCGAGCTGCACCGCGTCGGCCGTGACGTGAGTGAGCCGCACCGGCCGCTCCACCGTTTCACCCGATTCGTCGACGATCTGCACCCCCTCGAGCGTGAGCCGGGCGCAGTCGCCCTCTTCCAGATAGACCACGCGGCGCGTGTGCGCCACCAAGGCCGAGACGTCGGAAGCGGCATAGACGCCCTCTTCGCCCAAGCCCAGCACGAGGGGGGAACCGCGCCGGGCCGCAACCACTTCGCCCGGTGAGGTCTCGTCGATCACGGCGATGGCAAACGCCCCTTCGAGCTCGCGCATCGCCGCCTGTACCGCGGCAAAGAGCGGCGCGCCGGCCCGGCGCTTGCTCGCCACGAGGTGCGCGATCACCTCGGTGTCGGTCTCGGAAGTGAAGACGTAGCCTTCGGCTTCGAGGCGCGCGCGCAGGGCGGCGAAATTCTCGATGATGCCGTTGTGCACCACCGCCACCGTCCCCGAGACGTGGGGGTGCGCGTTGCGCTCGGAAGGCGCCCCGTGCGTGGCCCAGCGGGTATGGGCGATGCCTACCTGCCCGTCCAGCCCTTCTTCGGCCACCAGCCGCCGCAGCTGGGCCACCCGCCCCTGTACCCGGGCGCGGGCGATTCGGCCTTCACCGTCGATCAGCGCCAGTCCCGCCGAGTCGTAGCCCCGATACTCCAGGTGCGCCAGCCCGTCGAGCAGGATGTCCACCACCGAAGCGCGGCCGATGGCCGCGACGATTCCACACATCGTGCTACTCCTTCTTCTTGGTCGGCCGTTGCCAGCCGGAAAGGGTGCGCTGCGGCGCCCGGGAGACGGTGAGCGCCTCGGGCGGCGCGTCGCGCGTGAGCGTCGTGCCCGCGCCGAGCGTCGCCCCGCGCCCCACCCGCACGGGAGCGACGAGCTGGGTGTCGCTGCCGATGAAGGCCTCGTCTTCGATCACCGTGCGGTGCTTGTTCGCCCCGTCGTAGTTGCAGGTGATGGTGCCCGCGCCGATATTGACGCGCGCGCCGATTTCGGCGTCCCCCAGATAGGCGAGGTGGTTCGCCTTCGTCTCCGGCCCGAGGGAGGAATTCTTCACTTCGACGAAGTTGCCTATATGCACGCCGTGCGCCAGCACCGTGCCGGGACGCAGACGGGCGTAGGGGCCGACCACCGCCTGCGGGCCGATTTCAGCGCCTTCTAGGTGGGAAAAAGCTCGGATCTCGGCCCCATCGCCCACCGTGCAGTCGGAAAGCACGCAGTAAGGGCCCACCCGCACCCCGTCGCCGAGCACCACGCGGCCGGAGAAGACGCAGCCGACGTCGATCGTCACGTCCAGGCCACATTCGAGCGTGCCGCGCACCTCGAGTCGCGCCGGATCGAGCAGGGTTACCCCGGCGCGCAGCAGGCGCTCTGCCTCGCGCCGCTGGTAGAGGCGCTCGAGCGCAGCCAGTTGCGCCTTATCGTTTACGCCGGTCACTTCCGTCGCATCCTCCGCTTCCACGCCGATCACCGGCACGCCGTCGCGCACCGCGGCGGCGACGACGTCGGTGAGATAGTATTCGCCCTGGGCGTTGGCGTTGGTGAGCGCCTCGAGCCAGGCGGGAAGACGCGCGGCCGGCAGCGCCATCACGCCGGTATTGATCTCGGTGATCGCGCGCACGTTCGCATCGGCATCCTTTTCCTCGACGATGGCGCGGATGCGCCCGCCCGCGTCGCGCACGATGCGCCCGTAGCCGCGAGGATCGGGTAGCCGCGCGGTGAGGATCGCCAGCGCCTTGCCCCCTTCGGCCGCCTCCAGCAGCCGCGCGAGCGTCTGCGGCCGCAACAGCGGCACGTCGCCGTAGAGCACGAGCACCACGTCTTCCCGGCCGAGGAAGGGCAGCGCCGTGCGCAGCGCGTGCCCCGTGCCCAATTGGGGGTGCTGTTCCACCCACACGAGATCGCCCTGCGCCGCAAACGCCTCGCGCACCTGCTGCGCCTCGTGCCCGATCACCACCACCGTGCGCTGCGGGTTCAGGGCCCGGGCGGTGTCGAGCACGTGCGCCAGGAGCGGCCGGCCGGCGAGCGGCTGTAGCACCTTGGGCAGGCGCGAGCGCATGCGCGTGCCCTTGCCGGCAGCCAGGATCACCACTTCCATCTTCGTCCTTCCTTGGCGGGGAAAAGGGAATTATCGCGTACACCCTCGTGCAACTCGAATAAGCTCCGGTGCGGCCGCAGGGCAGCGTTCGCCGGGCCCGACCCCCGCCGATCCTTTGTGGGCTTACAAAACCTGCATCGCCCGCCCTTCCCGCCTATAATGCTGCAGAGCAAAAAACGGAGTTCTGCCCATGACGACCCTCGCCAGCGAAACCATCGAGAATCACCCCTTCGACGAAATCCAGATCGGCCAGACGGCACAGATGACGCGCACGCTGCGCCCCCAGGACATCCCGCTTTTCGCGGCCATCTCCGGCGACGTCAACCCCACCCACCTCGATCCCGAGTTCGCCAAAAAGGGGCCCACGCACGAGGTGGTCGGCCATTCCATGTGGGGCGGAGCGCTCTTCTCGGCCCTTCTGGGCAACCAGCTCCCCGGCCCCGGAACCGTCTACGTGCGCCAGGATCTGCGTTTCCATCGCCCCATCGCCGTGGGGGATACGCTCACCGCCAGCGTCACCGTCAAGGAAAAGAATCCGCAGAACCACCACGTCGTCTTCGAATGTCTGGCCGTCAATCAAGACGGTCTCAAGGTAATCGATGGCATCGCCGAGGTCATCGCCCCCACGG
>JAQUGB010000175.1 GCA_028684345.1 Tepidiphilus sp.
CGTTACATTCGCGTTACGTTTGTGACAAACCCTTGCAAAACTTCGTCGGCACAATGCAGCCGTCGAGTGGAGGGAGACGGCCCCGCCGAAAAAAGAGAACGACGGCGGGGTCCTACACACTCATCGGATTGGAGGAGGGTTGGCATGGCCGAGGGCGCGAAACCGCATGCCCCTGCGATCATCCCGGGACTGGAGACTTTTCCGCGCCTGCTGCGGCATCACGCCCACGTGCGCGCCGACCGGCCGGCGATCCGCGAGAAGGAATACGGCATCTGGCAGACTTACACGTGGGGTGAGTGCTACGCCCAGGTGCGCGCGCTCGCCTGCGGGTTGGCCGAGGCGGGTTTTCGGCGTGGTGATCGCTTGGCCATCGTCGGTGACAACCGGCCCCGCCTCTACCTGGCGGTGGCCGCGGCGCAATGCCTGGGGGGCATCCCGGTGCTGCTCTACCAGGATGCGATCGCCGAGGAGATGGCCTACGTGCTGCAGGACGCCGAGGTCAAGATGGCGGTGGTGGAGGATCAGGAGCAGGTCGACAAGCTCCTCGAGATCCTCGATCGCCTTCCCTCGCTCGAGCGCATCTTCTACGACGATCCGCGTGGCATGCGCCATTACACCCAGCCGGTGCTGCAGGGGCTGGACGAGCTCCTGGAGGCGGGGCGCATCCACGACCGCAACCAGCCGCATTTCGTCGACGAGGAGATCGAGAAGGGGGAGAGTGACGACGTCTCGGTCATGCTCTATACCTCGGGCACCACCGGCAGACCCAAGGGGGTGTGCCAGACGCATCGGGCCTTTCTCTTCGCCGGCATGGGCGGAGCGCAGTTCGACCACCTCACCGACGGCGAGGAAGTGCTCTCTTATCTGCCGATGGCCTGGGTGGGGGATCACCTCTTTTCCTATGCGCAGGCCTATGCCGCCGGTTTCACCATCAATTGCCCCGAGTCGAGCGAGACGGTGATGACCGATCTGCGCGAGATCGGGCCAACGTACTACTTCGCGCCGCCGCGCGTGTTCGAGAACCTGCGCACCCAGGTGTGGATCCGTATGGAGGATGCCAGCCGTTTGAAGCAGGCGATGTTCCGCCATTTCATGAAAGTGGCCGAGCGCTGCGGCGTGCAGATCCTCGAAGGGCGTCCCGTGCCGCTGCTGCAGCGTCTGCACTACGCCCTGGGCGAGATTCTGGTCTATGGGCCGCTGCGCAACGTGCTGGGTCTGTCGCGTTTGCGGGTGGCCTATACGGCCGGGGCGGCGATCGGGCCGGATCTCTTCCGTTTCTACCGCTCGATCGGCATCAACCTCAAGCAGCTCTATGGCCAGACCGAGACCTGCGCCTATGTCTGCCTGCAGCCCGACGGGGAGGTCAAGCTCGATTCGGTGGGCAAGCCTGCGCCGGGAGTGGAAGTGAAGATCGCCGACAACGGCGAGATCCGCGTGCGTGGCCCGATGCTGCTCAAGGCCTATTACAAGCGACCGCAGGACACGGCCGAGGCCTTCGACGAGGAAGGCTATTTCATGACGGGAGACGCGGGTTTCTTCGACGAGGATGGGC
The DNA here is from genome assembly GCA_028684345.1 of Tepidiphilus sp. GTDB lineage: Bacteria > Pseudomonadota > Gammaproteobacteria > Burkholderiales > Rhodocyclaceae > Tepidiphilus. The sequence continues at coordinate 1,553 of JAQUGB010000175.1, forward strand.
ACATCAAGATCATCGACCGGGCCAAGGACGTGGGGCGGTTGCAGGACGGCTCGATGTTCGCGCCCAATTACATCGAGAACAAGCTCAAGTTCTTCCCGCTCATCAAGGAGGCGGTGGCCTTCGGGCACGATCGCCCTTACGTGACCGCCTTCATCAACATCGACCTGGAGGCGGTGGGCAACTGGGCCGAGCGCCGCGGGCTCGCTTATTCGGGCTATACGGATCTGGCGCAGCAGCCGGCCGTCTACGATTTGATCCAGCAGTGCGTGGAAGAGGTCAATGAAGACCTGAGCCACGATCCGCAGATGAGCGGCTCGCAGATCCGGCGTTTCCTCATCCTGCACAAGGAGCTCGACGCCGACGACGAGGAGCTCACCCGCACGCGCAAGGTGCGCCGGCGTTTCATTTCCGAGAAGTACGCCGTGCTGGTCGAGGCGCTCTATGCCGGCAAGGACAGCCAATACATCGAGACGGCGGTCAAGTACGAAGACGGGCGCACCGGCAAGATCGCCGCCGAGGTGCGCATCCGCGACGCGAAGGTCTTCCCGCCCTCGCCGCGCGCGCACGCTTGAAGGAGGAGGAAATGGCGCGAGTCATCGGCGGCGTGATCCTCGACCTGCAGAACATCTCGCTGTCGTTCGGCGGGGTCAAGGCGCTCACCAACATCAGTTTCGACGTGCGCGAGGGCGAGATCCGCGCCATCATCGGTCCCAACGGGGCGGGCAAGAGCTCCATGCTCAACGTCATCAATGGCGTCTATCACCCGCAGCAGGGGCGTATCGTCTTCCGTGGCCAAGAGCGGCGGCGGATGAACCCGCACGAGGCGGCGGCGCAGGGCATCGCCCGCACGTTCCAGAACATCGCGCTCTTCAAGGGCATGACGGTGCTCGACAACATCATGACCGGGCGCAACCTCATGATGCGGCGCAATTTCCTGTGGAACGCGCTCTACTGGGGGCCGACCCGGCGCGAGGAGATCGCGCACCGGCGCCGCGTCGAGGAGATCATCGATTTCCTCGAGATCCAGAACATCCGCAAGACGCCGGTGGGGCGCCTGCCCTACGGCCTGCAAAAGCGGGTGGAGCTCGCCCGGGCGCTGGCGGCGGAGCCTTCGCTTCTCTTGCTCGACGAGCCCATGGCCGGCATGAACGTGGAGGAGAAACAGGACATGTGCCGCTTCATCCTCGACGTGAACGAACAGCTGGGGACCACCATCGTGCTCATCGAGCACGACATGGGCGTGGTGATGGATATCTCCGACCGGGTGGTGGTGCTCGACTACGGACGCAAGATCGGCGACGGGCCACCCGATGAAGTGCGCAACGACCCGGTCGTGATCGAGGCCTATCTCGGCGGCGCGGCCCACTGAGGGAGAAGGGACGATGCAATTCTTTCTGGAAGTGTTCATCGGCGGGCTGCTCGCGGGGATGCTCTACGCTTTGGTGGCACTGGGTTTCGTACTCATCTTCAAGGCGTCCGGCGTGCTCAACTTCGCCCAGGGGGCGATGGTCTTCTTCGCCGCACTCACTTTCGTCGGCCTGACCGAGCGTTTGCCCCAGTGGTTTGGGTTCTCGCCCGAGTGGGCGGGGCTTTTCTGGATCGCGCTGCTACTCACCGCCGCGATCATGGTGCTGTTTGCCTGGCTGGTGGAGCGTTTCATGCTGCGCAAGCTGGTCAATCAGCCGGCGATCACGCTCTTCATGGCCACCATTGGGCTCACCTATCTCATCGAAGGGGTGGCGCAGGGCATGTGGGGGGCGATGGTGCGTGGCCTCGACCTGGGAATCTCGGACGAGCCGGTGATGTGGCTGCTCGAGCGCCACAATTTGATGATTTCCAAGTTCGACCTCGTGGCGGCGGCGGTGGCCGGCGTCCTGGTGGCCGTGCTTGCGTTCTTTTTCCAATATACCAAAGTAGGGCGGGCGCTGCGGGCGGTGGCCGACGATCACCAGGCGGCGCTGTCG
>JAQUGB010000176.1 GCA_028684345.1 Tepidiphilus sp.
CGCCTTCCACGTCTTCGGCGATGATGAGCAGCGGCCGGCCCGCTTTGGCGACCTGCTCGAGCACCGGAAGCAGCTCACGGATGGAGCTGATCTTCTTGTCGAAGAGCAGCACGTAGGGGTTGTCGAGGACGGCGATCTGCTTCTCGGCATTGTTGATGAAGTACGGCGAGAGGTAGCCGCGGTCGAACTGCATCCCTTCGACCACTTCGAGCTCGTTTTCGAGCGACTTGCCGTCTTCGACCGTAATCACGCCTTCTTTACCGACCTTGTCCATCGCCTGAGCGATGATGTCGCCGATCGACTGGTCGGAGTTGGCGGAGATGGCGCCGACCTGGGCGATCTCCCTGCTGGTGGTGCAGGGCTTGGAGATCTTCTTGAGCTCGTCGACGATGGCAGAGACCGCCTTGTCGATGCCGCGCTTGAGATCCATCGGGTTCATGCCGGCGGCGACGTACTTCATGCCTTCGCGCACGATGGCCTGGGCGAGCACGGTCGCAGTGGTGGTCCCGTCACCGGCCACGTCCGAGGTCTTGGACGCGACTTCTTTCACCATCTGCGCGCCCATGTTCTCGAACTTGTCTTTGAGCTCGATCTCCTTGGCGACCGACACGCCGTCCTTGGTCACGGTCGGAGCGCCGAAGCTGCGCTCGAGCACGACGTTGCGACCTTTGGGGCCGAGCGTCACTTTGACCGCATTGGCGAGAATGTTGAGACCCGCCACCATCCGCTCGCGGGCCACGTCACCGAATTTGACTTCCTTGGCAGCCATGGATCATGCCTCCTGAAAAGATTCCGAAAAGGGTTGGAGTCGCAGCGCGATCAGTCTTCGATCACGCCGAGGATGTCTTCTTCGCGCAGCACGAGCAGCTCTTCGCCCTCGACTTTCACGCTCTGGCCGGCATACTTGCCGAAGAGCACCTTGTCGCCGGGCTTGACCGACATGGGGCGCACGCTGCCGTCTTCAAGGATCTTGCCGTTGCCCACGGCGATCACTTCGCCCTGATCGGGTTTCTCGCCCGCAGTGTCCGGAATCACGATGCCGCTGGCGGTCTTGCGCTCGGACTCCAGACGCTTGACGATTACGCGATCATGCAAAGGACGGATTTTCATGGTGTCGACTCCTCTGGTTCGGATACAGGGTTTGAACACACCCAACGGCGGCCCGTTGTTAGCACTCACCGTTGTCGAGTGCTAATAATAGGGGCCTTCGACCGAAATTTCAAGAGGGGCGACGCGCTTCGCGCCATTTCTTCGAAGCCGCGAGGCCTCGGGCAAGGGAATCAGGAAGCGTCGGATTCTTCGTGATAGGCCCGTACCCGCTCGACTTCTTCCATCGAACCCAAGATGACCGGCACACGTTGATGCAGCCGATGCGGAGCGATTTCGAGGATGCGCCGCCGCCCGTCGATGGCCCCCCCACCCGCCTGCTCGACGAGAAAGGCCATGGGATTGGCCTCATAGAGAAGGCGCAGCTTGCCGCCTTGCGCGCGGTTCTTCGCATCCAAGGGATAGAGGAAAATCCCGCCACGGGACAAAGTACGGTGCACGTCGGATACCATGGAAGCCACCCAGCGCATGTTGAAGTCGCGCCCCCGAGGTCCGTCCTTGCCGGCGATGAGCTCCTCGATATAACGACGCACCGGCGGTTCCCAGAAACGCATGTTGGAGGCATTGATGGCGAATTCGCTCGTCTGGTAAGGAATCGTCATGAACGGATGGGTATAGACGAAGTAGCCGAATTCCCGATCGAGCGTGAAGCCATGCACCCCGTTGCCGGTGGTGAGGACGAGCTGGGTGGCCGGGCCATAGATGGCGTAGCCGGCGGCGGCCTGGGCGGTGCCCGGTTGCAGGAAGGAAGCCTCGGTCGGGATCGCCTCCCGATCGGGATTGCGCAGCACCGAGAAGATGGTGCCCACGGAGATATTGACGTCGATGTTGGAGGACCCATCGAGCGGATCGAACAAAAGCAGGTAGCCGCCGCGCGGATACTCGAAGGGGATTTGGCAGATTTCCTCGACCTCTTCGGATGCCATGGCGGCGAGGTGCCCGCCCCATTCGTTGGCCTGCAGCAGCAGCTCATTGGCAATGACGTCGAGTTTTTTCTGGACTTCGCCCTGGACGTTCTCCACGCCGGTCTCGCCATGCACGTCCCACAGCTTTCCTTTGGAGATGGTCACGGCGATGGCCTTCACGGCGCGGGCAACGACCTCGACGAGGAGCCTCAGGTCGGCATCGAGCCGTCCGGCGCGTTGTTCTTCGATGAGGAATTGCGAGAGGCTGACACGGCGCATGGGAAAGACTCCAGCGATTGGCGGAAAGCAGAATTATCGCGCTAAGAACGAGCCTTTGCCATGATCACGACGACAAAGACGCTTCATGAGCGAAAAATTTTCCGGGTCCGCTGCGAACCGTCGCGCACGCCCGCGCGGCCGATGCGCCCGCTACGACGGCCAGCGCACCGGCGGCAGGCATTCGAACCCCGGTTTGGCGAAGAAATACCCTTGCATCAGCGCCACGCCGCGCGCGGCGAACCACTCCGCCTCCTCCGCCTGCTCCACTCCTTCGGCGAGCACTTTCACCTCCAGTTCCCGACAGGTGAGCAGCAACCCATCGAGGATCGCCTGCTTGACGCGGTCGCGGTGCGCATCGCGCACGAGGGCCATGTCGATCTTGATGAGATCGGGCACGAAGCGCGCCAGCATGTTCAGCCCCGAGTGTCCGGCGCCGAAATCGTCGAGCGCGGTGAGGAAGCCGCGCGAACGGTAGTAGGCGAAAATGTGTACGAGATGATCGAGCTCGTCGATACGCTCCGACTCCGTGACCTCGAAGAGGATCTTCTCGGCCGGAAAGCCACATTCCTTCGCTGCCTCCAGGGTACTGCGAATGCACAGGGACGGCTCATAGACCGCATTGGCAAAAAATTGATGCTCAGATGCCGGTCCAGCCCCAGGCGGCTCGCCAGGGTGATCGCACGCACACGGCAGGCTTGATCGAAGGCGTAGCGGTTGTCGTCGTCGCCCCGACCGAGCACGCTCATCGCCGGCTCACCCTGGGGACCGCGCACCAGCGCCTCGTAACCGAAGACCTCGCGCCGAGCCACGTCCACGATGGGCTGAAAGGCAAAGCTGAACGCAAACCCCAGTCCCTCGCGGCAACGGTCGCACCCCGCTCGCAGCGTTTCTTCCTGTGGAAATACGGTGGGCATTCTTGGATCTCCGGCGTTTGGGCGATGGACCCATGATAGCAGCCGCAACGGTTCCCTACAGCGCGTTGCGCAACCCCAGCCGGGGCGGATGCGGTTCGAGATAGACCTGCTGCGCCAGATAGGGATCGGGGTAGCGGCGCAGGTGGTGGCGCAGCAGCACGAGCGGCGCGACGAGCGGCACCACGCCCTGGCGATACTGCGCGATGAGCTCCTGCAGCTCCTGGCGCTCCTCGGACGGCAATACCCGACGCAGGTAACCGGCCAGATGCTGCAGCACGTTGGCGTGCGTGCCGCGCGTGGC
>JAQUGB010000025.1 GCA_028684345.1 Tepidiphilus sp.
GATTTTTCTTGACATGTCCTCCGCTTGTCTGTTAAATAACGAGATTTTCCCGTTCGAGGTGATCCCATGAAACGCACCTATCAACCCTCCAAGATCCGTCGCAAGCGTACCCATGGTTTCCTCGTGCGCATGCGCACCCGGGGTGGCCGCTCTGTGATCCGGGCGCGTCGGGCCAAGGGCCGTCATCGCCTGGCCGTTTGAGCGGCGAGATCCTGTCCGAGGCGGGGGCGCGCTTTCGCCGCGCCGACCGCCTGCTCCAGCCGTCCGAGTTCTCGCGCGTCTTCACGGCGCGGCGGGTAATCCGTGGGCGGTTTTTTTCCGTTCACTGGAGTCCCAACGAGCTGGGCCGGCCGCGTCTGGGGCTGGTGGTGGCGAAGAAACTCGTGCGCCGCGCGCACCAGCGCAACCTCGTCAAGCGCATCGCGCGCGAGACCTTTCGCCTCGAGAAGGGGCGGTTGCCAGCCTGCGACGTGGTGGTGCGGCTGAGCGCGCCGATCGTCGCGGTCACCCGCCGGATGCTGCGCGAGGATCTCCTTTCCTGCTTTGATCGGCTCGTGCGGGAGGCAGAGAAATGCGCCGCCTCCTGATGGCGCTCATCCGCGGTTATCAGCTGGCGATCAGCCCCTGGCTGGGGCGTAACTGCCGGTTTTACCCGAGCTGCTCGCAATATACCTTGGAAGCGATCGAGCGCCATGGGGCGCTGAAAGGCCTGTGGCTGGGGGTGCGGCGGGTGTCGCGCTGCCATCCCTTTCATCCCGGCGGGCACGACCCTGTGCCATAATTCGCCGATTCTTTTGCCCGTTTTCCCAGGATGGTTCCATGGAACAACGCCGCCTGATCCCGTTGTTGGTGTTTCTGTTCTCGCTGGTGATGCTGTGGGAGGCCTGGTTGCGTCACAACCAGCCGGTGCCGCAGCCGCAGGCCGAGCGAGCCGTCGCAACGCAGCAAGGGGCCGGTCTGGGCGAGGTGCCACAGTCGCAGCGGGCCGCCGTCGCTCCGGCTTCCGGGGCGCTCGAAGAGGCGCAGGCGCGGCGCATGGTGGTCGAGACCGACCGCTTCACCGCCGAGATCTCGGAGCGTGGCGGCGACATCGTCTTCCTCGCGTTCAAGGACTACGCCGCGCGCGAAGACCGCAGCAAGCCTTTCGTGCTCTTCGACGACGGCCGAGCCGGCCACGTCTATCGTGTGCAATCGGGGCTGATCGGAGCGGGTCTGCCGAACCATCGCTCGCAATGGCAGCTGCCGGCCGAGGCCGTGCGGCTCGCGCCGGGGCAGGACGTGCTGGAAGTTCGGCTCACGGCCCAGGCGGACAATGGTGCGCTCGTGACCAAGGTGCTGCGCTTCAAGCGTGACGACTATCTGGTCGAGGTGCGCCACGAGATCGCCAACGCGGGCACGGAGCCGATCGAGGCTTCGACCTATTATCAATTCCTGCGCGATGGCTTGCCGGCCGAGGAGCATTCGCTCTTCGGGGTTCGCACGTTCACCGGCCCGGCGATCTATACCGCCGAGAGCAAGTACAAGAAGATCGACTTCGAGGACGTGCTCAAGGGCAAGGCGGAGTTTCCGCGGCTCGCGCAGGATGGCTGGATCGCCATGGTGCAGCATTACTTCGTCGCGGCCTGGTTGCCGGAGGAGGGGATGCAGCGCGAGTTCTACGTCCGGCCGGTGGAGGGGGGCTTGTTCCAGGCAGGCGTGATCCTGCCGCTGGGGACGGTCGCGCCGGGTGAGGCGAAGGAAGGATCCGTTCGCCTCTATGCCGGGCCGCAGACGCAGAGCGTGCTGGGTACGCTCGCGCCGGGGTTCGATCTGGTGGTCGATTACGGTTGGTTCACGGTGATCGCCGCGCCGCTCTTCTGGGTGCTGTCTTGGCTGCACAAACTCACGGGGAACTGGGGTTGGGCGATCGTGCTGGTGACGGTGCTCCTGAAAGCGCTCTTCTTCCCCTTGTCGGCGGCGAGCTACCGTTCGATGGCCAAGATGCGGGCGCTCACCCCGCGCCTACAGCGCCTGAAGGAGCTCTACGGCGACGACAAGGCGCGCATGCAGCAGGAGATGATGCGCATCTACCAGGAAGAGAAGGTCAACCCGCTCGGCGGCTGCCTGCCGATCCTGGTGCAGATCCCGGTGTTCATTGCGCTTTACTGGGTGCTGCTCAATAGCGTCGAGATGCGCCAGGCGCCCTGGATCCTGTGGATCCAGGATCTGTCGATGCGCGATCCCTACTTCGTGCTGCCCATCCTCATGGGCGTGTCCATGCTCGTGCAGATGAAGCTCAACCCGCAACCGGTCGATCCGATGCAGGCGAAGCTGATGCTCGCCATGCCCATCGTGTTCACGGTGATGTTCCTGTGGTTCCCCTCCGGTCTGGTGCTCTACTGGCTGACGAACAACGTGCTGTCGATCGCCCAGCAGTGGTGGATCACGCGGCAGATCGAAGCGGGGAAGGCGTCGAAGTGAGGCCGGCGGCGGCGTGAGCGGGGAACGACGAGAGGAAGTGGCGCCGCGCGAGGTGATCGCGGCGATCGCCACTGCTCCGGGACGCGGCGGCATCGGCGTGGTGCGGGTCTCGGGACCGTCGCTCGCGGCATTCGCCGCGGCGCTGCTCGGGCGGATGCCGGCGCCGCGCATGGCGACGTTTGCGCGCTTTCGCGACGCGCGGGGCGCGCTGATCGACGAGGGGCTGGCACTCTTCTTCCCCGCGCCGCATTCGTTTACCGGGGAGGACGTGCTGGAGCTGCACGGGCACGGCGGGCCCGTGGTGTTGCAGCTCTTGCTCGAGCGCTGCCTGGAGCTGGGAGCGCGGCTCGCCCGTCCCGGCGAATTCACCGAGCGCGCTTTTCTTGCCGGCAAGATCGATCTGGCGCAGGCGGAAGCCGTGGCCGATCTGATCGACGCGTCCACCCGGGCGGCGGCCCGAGGGGCGGCGCGCTCGCTCACGGGGGAATTCTCCCGCGCCGTGCGCGCCCTGCAGGAGCGCTTGATCGATGCGCGCATGTGGGTCGAGGCCTCGCTCGATTTTCCCGAAGAGGATCTGGAGCTCGTCGCCGCCGCGCGCATCCGCGAGAAGGTGGCCGAAACTCTGGCCGCCCTCGATCGACTGCTCGAGAACGCGCGCCAGGGCGCGCTGTTGCGCCGTGGGCTGCACGTGGTGATCGCCGGTGCGCCCAATGTCGGAAAATCGAGCCTGCTCAACGCCTTGATGGGGGAAGAGCGGGCGATCGTCACCGACATCGCCGGTACCACCCGCGACGTGTTGCGCGAGGCGATCCAGGTCGAAGGCATTCCGCTCTACGTGATCGACACGGCGGGGCTGCGTGCCACCGACGATCCGGTGGAGCGCATCGGCGTGGCGCGTACGCGTGAGGCGGTTTCCCAGGCCGATGCGGTGCTGGCGCTGCGCGCGCTCGATCAGGCCGAGGCGGCCCCGCTCGAGGAGTTGCTGGCGCTCGCCCCACCCGAAGTGCCGGTGATCGAAGTGGTCAATAAGATCGACTTGACGGGCGAAGCGCCGCGGCGCGAGGCGGGAGAAGGCGGACGCCTGCGCGAACGCGTGTGGCTGTCGGCACGCACCGGCGAGGGGCTGGACCTGCTGCGCGCGGCGCTGCTGGAGGTGGCTGGTTGGCACGCCCACGGTGAAGACGTGGTGCTCGCGCGCGAGCGGCATCTGGAAGCCTTGCGCGAGGCGCGTCGCTCGCTCGCCGCGGCGCTGGAGACGGGCGAGATGCTGGAGCTGCTCGCCGAGGAGTTGCGTGCGGCGCATCGGGCTCTCGGACGCATCCTCGGGGAATATGACATAGAGGATTTGCTCGGCGAGATCTTCAGCCGATTCTGCATCGGAAAGTGAAGAGGTCGCCGGAATGTTCCACGTGGAACATTCGCAAGGAGGAGCAATGGGGTTCGAGGATTTGAGCTGGGTGTGGCTCGCCCTGGGTGGGGCGGCCTTTCTCGCGGGGCTCGTCGATGCGGCGGTGGGCGGCGGGGGGCTCATCCAGGTCCCGGCTTTGTTGCTCGCTTTTCCGCAGTCGCCGCTCGCGGATCTCTTTGGCACGAACAAGGTCGCTTCCGTGGTGGGAACGGCGTCGGCGGCACATCAATATCTGCGACGCATCGCCCTGCCGGGCGCGTTGTTGGCGACGGTGGCGACGGCGGCCGGGCTGGGTAGCTGGTTCGGGGCGAGTGCGGTGACGCATTTCCCGCGTGAATGGGCGCGGCCCATGGTGCTGGTGCTGCTGAGCCTGGTGGCGGTCTATACCTTCGCCAAAAAGGACTTTGGTCTGCAGTCTCGCACTGCGGCTTGGGAACGGGCCGATCTGAGCCGGGCGACGGGCATCGGCTTGGTGATCGGGTTCTACGATGGTTTCTTCGGCCCCGGTACGGGCAGTTTCTTCATCTTTGCCTTCGTGCGTCTGTTGCACCTGGATTTTCTCCATGCGTCGGCCCTGGCCAAGGTCGGCAACGTGGCGACCAACCTCGCGGCCATCGCCTATTTCTGGGGCCATGCGCACATCGCCTGGGCGTTGGGGGGGTGGCTTGCGCTGTGCAACGTCCTGGGTTCGCGTGTCGGCAGCGGCCTGGCGCTGCGCCATGGTTCCGGCTTCGTGCGCAAGCTCTTTCTCGTCGTGGTGGCGGTGTTGATCGCGCGCTTGAGTTGGGAACAATTGTCCCCATACTTATTCTGATTGCGGGCACGCCGCAGTGGAAACGAACGTCTTTGGGCAGTTCGTTGTATAATTTTCGGTTTTCCATGGCTGGCCGGGAGAAGTGGAGATGAACGGTCTTCATCTGATTGCGGATCTCTATGATTGCCGCTGCGATGTCGCTCTGCTCACCGACCGGGAACGGTTGGAGACCTTGTGCGTGCAGGAGTGCCGTGAGGCAGGACTGACGCCGCTGGGCGCTTATTTCTATCAGTTTCGACACGACAACGGCGAGAATGCCGGCGTCACCGGCACGGTGGTGTTGGCCGAGTCTCACCTGGCCATCCATACCTGGCCTGAAACGGGCAACGTCACGCTGGACGTGTACGTGTGTAATTTCTCCAAGGACAACTCCGAGCTCGCCAGGCAGGTGTTTCGCCGTGTGATCGAAACGCTCAATCCGATGGAGGTGGTGAGCCATTCGGTGGTGCGCGGTAAGATCGCGCCGCGGGAGTGAGGCCATGAGCGAGCGGACGACGCGGCTGTGGGAGTCCTTGAGTGATTGGAGCGGCTATTATTTCGACGTGACCGAGTGCCTGGAACGCGGCCGTAGCCGCTACCAGGAATACGAGGTGTGGAATTCGCCCCTCTTCGGGCGCATGTTCCGCCTCGATGGCTGCGCGATGACGAGCGAGGCCGACGAGTTCATCTATCACGAGAATCTCGTCCACGTGCCGGGACTTGCGCATGCAGGGCCGCGTTCGGCGCTCGTCATCGGCGGCGGCGACGGCGGCTCGGCCGAGGAGCTCTTCAAGTACCGCACGATGCAGCAGGTGGTGCTCGTCGAGCTCGACGAGAAGGTGATCGAGCTCGCGCGAAAGTATTTCCCCGCGGTGCATCGCGGTGCCCTCGACGATCCGCGTCTGGAGCTGCGGGTGCAGGACGGGCTGGAATACGTGCGCCACGTGGCTCCGGCCGAAGGAAGGAAATTCGACCTCGTGGTGTTGGACCTCACCGATCCGGTGGGGCCGGCGGCCGCGCTCTACCAGGAAGAGTTCTTCCGGGCGTGCAAAGCGCTGCTCACCGAAGGCGGGGCGCTGTCCCTGCACGTGGGGACGCCGGATCACCAGCCCGAGCGGGTGCGCGAGCTGCTGGGGCGCCTGCGTGCGGTCTTCGCCCATGTTCGCCCTCATTTGCACTATATTCCGCTTTATGGATCGAATTGGACACTCGCCTGCGCGTCTGATGCATTCGATCCGGCATCGCTCGACGCGGCGACGGTGGACGCGCGCATCGCCGAGCGGGAATTGCGCGACCTGCGCTATCTCGACGGCGAAACCTATCGGGCGCGCCAAGTAGTGCCGCGCTATCTGCGCGAGATCATGCTGCCGTGAAGGAACGCTCGTCGGCTGCGGCCGGACGGAATGTTTCACGTGGAACATCGCCCGAGGTCGATCCGCGGACCTTGGCCGGGGCGATCGAACTCGCGGCGCGGGTCATCGACCAGGTCGTCGCGGGCCACAATGCGCTGGAGCATTATCACGCCCTGCGTGCGGCGCATCCCGTGACCGAGCCTGGGGCCTGGGGGCGGGTGCGGGACCTGGCCTGGAGCGCGCTGCGCGATTACGGCTGGGGGCGCTGGGTGCTGGCGCGGCTCGCCCCGCGCGGCGTGCCCGAGCCGGTACTCTCCCCTTTGCTGGTGGCGCTGTCGGCGCTGCGCGACGGCCCGCGCGATGCGCATGCGCTCACGCACCAGAGCGTGAGCTGCGTGCGCCTGAGGCAAGAACGCCTGGCGGGATTCGCCAATGCCTTGCTGCGCACCTTTCTGCGTGAGCGTGAGGCGCTGCATCCCGAGGCGCTCGCCGAGGCGGCGCGTGCGAGTGCCTCCGTGCCCGCCTCCATGCCGGAGGTACAGGATGCCGCCGTGGCGCATTTCCGCCATCCGCGCTGGTGGATCGACAAGGTGCGCGCGCAGCATCCGCTCGACTGGGAGCGAATCCTGCATGCGGGCAACACCCATCCACCGATGGGGTTGCGGCTCAACCGCCGTCGCATCGACGAAGCCGAGGCGCTCGCGCGGTTTGCCGAGGCCGGCATCGCCGTGCGTCACGTCGGTCCGATGGCGCTGTTGCTGGAACGGCCGATGCCCGTGGCGAAAGTCCCCGGCATCGCCGAGGGTTGGGTCTCGCCTCAAGACGTGGGAGCCCAGTTCGCGGCGCGTCTGCTCGCTCCGGTCGACGGCGAGCGCGTGCTCGATGCGTGCGCCGCACCGGGCGGCAAGAGCGCGCATCTGCTGGAGTTGGCCGATATCGAACTCACGGCCGTCGATGTCGAGGAGTCGCGGCTCGCGGCGTTGCGCCGTGCGCTGGCGCGAGTGGACGTACCGGTGCAGATCGTTCGCGGCGACGCGCGTCATCCAAAGCGCTGGTGGGATGGCAAGCCGTTCGATGCTATCCTTGCCGATGTGCCGTGTTCCGGTAGCGGCGTGGCGCGACGCCACCCAGACATCAAGTGGTTGCGCCGCGCAGAGGACGTTGCCGGTTTCGCCCGGCAACAGGGCGAGATCCTCGAGGGATTATGGCCTTTGCTCGCACCGGGCGGGCGGCTTTTGTACGCCACTTGTTCCCTTTTCGCCGAGGAAAACGAAGAACGAGTGCGGGCGTTTTTGAAACGTCATCGCGATGCACGGGCCGTTCCTCTCGATGGGAATCGCGAGACGATCACTCTTCTCCCGGACGAGACGCACGATGGGTTCTTCTACGCACTGTTACGCAAAAACCATTGATTTGCCCCGCCGCCGAACCCTGATCGCCATGGGGGCGATGGCGTTGGGCGTGCTCGGCCCGGGGGCGAGAGCTCAGGAAGCAACGGCTAAAATCGCGCACGCACGCCTGTGGCGCAACGAATCCGGCGCCTGGTTCCTCGATGCCGATCTGAACGTGGAGCGTTTTCCTCCAACGTGGGAGGATCTGCTACAACGGGGCATCGAGATGCCGCTGCGGCTCGAGCTGATGCTCTATCGTGAGCGTTGGTACTGGAGCGATCAGCTGGTCTATGGCAAATTTTGGCGCATCGCGATACGGTACCGTCCCGTTACCCAGGATTGGCTGCTTTCCGTGGGCGAATCGACGCACGCGTTCTACGATCGAGAATCGCTGATGCAGGCATTGCGGAAGATTCGCGCCTGGCCCGTGGCTGGCGACATCTTCAATCCGCTGACCGACGTGCGTGCGGAACTGAAACTGTTCGTCGATTTGACCCGGTCGTCGCAGACGGTGCGGGCAACCGCCCTGGGGAACGACGATTACGTGTGGGTGGTTGAGCCATATCGCTGGTACCCGTGGAGAGAACGATGAATCGCGGCCTGATGGTCGTGATTCTCGCGGTGGTGGCGATTTCCATCTTTCTGCTCGCCACCGCGAGTAGCAATACCGACGTTTTCGGCAGCGCCTTTCCTTACTTTCTGACCCTGAATGCGGCGGTGGTGACTGGGCTCGGCGTGTTACTCGGCCGCCACGCCTGGCATCTCTATCGTCAGTACCGGCGCAAAAAGTTCGGTACACGCCTGCGCGTACGCTTGACGCTGATGTTTACCGCCATGGCGCTCATTCCGGCGGTGATCTTGTATCTGGTGTCGATGTTCTTCGTCGTGCGCTCGATCGAGACTTGGTTCGACGTCCGGGTCGAGAGGGCGTTGGAAAGCGGCGTGGCGCTGGCGCGCAATACCCTCGACAATCTGGTCTTGAAGGCTCGGCGCGATGCGGAAACCTTGCGCACCCACATCGCGCAAGAGGGGAGTTTCGACGTCGCCACGCTGACGCCGTTGCGCGAGAATCTGGGGCTCGCCTCGATCACGGTACTCAACGCCAAGGGAACGCCCTTGGTGACGGTGAGCCCGGACGATCGATGGCTGAGCTCGGTGTTGCCGTCTTCGGTCGAACTTCAAGTGGCGAGGAGTACGGGGCTTTTCCACCGTGTGGATACCCCCCCGGACGGTGTTCCCATGATCCGGGTGGTCGCGGCGCTGGAGGCGCGCACGCCGGGTGCGACGTTCGAGGCCGCTTTCGTTCAGATGGTGCAGCGGGTGCCGTGGAACATCAGCGAACAGATCGATGCCGTACAAACCGCGTACCAAGACTATCAGCAGATCGTGGTCGGAAAGGAGGGGCTACAGCGCATTTATGCGCTCACGCTCACGATCGCGGTGCTGCTGTCACTGCTGGCGGCGCTCGCACTGGCCATGTATCTGTCGCGCAAGTTCATCGCGCCGCTGATGGTGCTTGCCGAAGGAACGCGGGCGGTGGCGGCCGGCGATTACCGGCCACTCGCACCGATCGCAGCCCGCGACGAGCTGGGGGTGCTGACGCGTTCTTTTGACGCGATGACGCAGCAACTCGCTCAGGCTCGGCAGTCGGCGGAGGAATCGCGCGCCCAGATCGAGGCGGCGAGGGCTTATCTGGAGACGATCCTCGCCAACCTCAGCACGGGCGTGCTGGCGTTCGACGTGGAAGGGAAGTTGACGATCGCCAATGCCGCGGCTTCCCGTATTCTCGAGGTCGATCTTCAGGGATGCACGGGTCAGCCCCCTTCCCGTTGGGCGATCGAGCCGGAATTCGCCACGCTGATCGCCGAGCTCATCGGTCGCGAGCCGGCAGGCCCCACCGAATGGCGCCGTCGCTGCGCCGACGGCCATACCCAGGTGCTGCTGCTGCACGTGGCTTCTCTGCCGACGCGCCACGGCAGCGGCCGTCTGGTCGTGTTCGACGACGTCACCGACCTCGTGCAGGCGCAGCGTACCGCGGCCTGGGGCGAAGTGGCGCGGCGCCTGGCGCACGAGATCAAGAATCCGCTCACCCCGATCCAGCTCTCGGCCGAGCGCTTGCGCTACAAGCTTGCCGATCGTCTCGATCCCGAGGAGCGGCAGATGCTCGAGCGCGCCACGCAGACGATCATCGACCAGGTAGAGGCGATGAAAAACCTGGTCAACGCCTTCCGCGACTATGCCCGTCTTCCCGCGCCGAAAAAGGATTGGCTCGACCTGGAATCCCTGTTGCGCAGCGTGTTGGTGCTGTACGAATCCTCTCCGGCGCGCCTGGAGCTCGACTTGCCGCAAGAGCCTTTGCCGGCGTTGCGGGCCGACGCTTCCCAAATGCGGCAGGTGTTGCATAATCTCATCCAGAATGCCCAGGATGCGCTGGAGGGGCGGCAGGACGGTATGATCCGCATCGAGGTCCGGCGCAATGCCGACACGCTGATCCTGCGCGTCCTCGACAATGGCCCCGGGTTTCCTCCGGAGCTGCTGCGCCACGCGTTCGAGCCCTATTTCACGACCAAGCCCAAGGGGACGGGGCTGGGTCTGGCGGTGATCAAGAAGATCCTCGATGATCATGGTGCGAGGGTCCGCCTGGTCAACCGGACGGAGGGAGGGGCAATGGTGGAGATCGAATTCCCGCTCAGCGACGACGTACGCGAAGGAGGTCGCGATGGCTAGAGTGCTCATCGTCGACGATGAAGTCGGTATCCGCGAGTTGCTGCGTGAGATTCTCGAAGACGAGGGGTATGCCGTCGAGACGGCCGAAAACGGCCTGCAGGCGAACGAGCGCCTGGAGGCGGAGCGGCCCGACGTCATCCTCCTCGACATCTGGATGCCCGACGTCGACGGCATCACGCTCTTGCGACAGTGGATGGGACGGCAGCCGCCGGCGCCGCCGGTGATCATGATGTCGGGTCACGCCACGATCGACACGGCGGTCGAGGCAACCCGGATCGGAGCGATCGATTTTCTCGAGAAACCGATCTCGATGCAGAAACTGCTGCCGGCGATCAAGGTGGCGGTGGCGCGCTCTCGTCAGGCAAAAATTCCCAACGAGGTAGTGATCGGGCGACTGGGCGAGCATCCGCTGTTGACCTCCGTGCTCGAAAAAGCAAGGGAATCTTTGCAGCGCGAGCGGGTGCTTTATCTGCAAGTGGCCGATTCATTCCTCATCGAAGCGTTGGCGCTGGCGCTCAAGTTACGCGAAGGTCCTTGGCTCGATCTCGGTAGCGAGACCCAACCACTGTCACGCGAGAAACTTCAGCGCGCTCGAGGTGGGCATTGGTTCGTCCTGCGAGCCCAGGATCTCACACGACTGCAACAGAAAAATCTCTGTTTCGCGCTCGAGCGACGCGACGAATATCAGGCCAAGGTGGTCGTCTTCGGTCGTACGCCGGCCGAGGCATTGGCCAAGGAAGGGTGGCCCGAGCTGCTGAGCACGGCCTTTGCGCGGTGCTGTGTCCAGGTGCCGAAGCGGGAGGAGGCATTGCGCGTCCTCGACACCCTGATGCCCTTGGCTCTGTCGGAAGTTGCCAAACGGCGCGGGAGCGATACCGTACCCCGATTGCCTCCCGGTAGCATGACACGCATGCCAAAAGGGATGCTGTCCGAAGAGATGGACTTGCTGGGGTTGGCCGAGGCCCTGCTCGATGCCGATGAGGGGGGCGTCGTGTCGCAGGAGGCGATCGAGCGGATTTTCGGGCTTCCCGACCAACCGACGCTGGAGCGCTTGCTTACTTTACCCTTGCGTGAGGCGCGCGAGGCCTTCGAACGGATGTACTTCGAGCGACTCCTCGAACGAGAGGCCTTGCCCATGAGCCGGGTGGCCGAGCTCGCCGGTTTGGAGCGCACGCACCTCTACCGCAAGATCAAGCAGCTTGGGCTCGCGATCAAACGCGGGCAGGAAGTCGAGTGAGCTCCGTATAATGGCGGCTGTCCTGTCGCTTTACGGAGTCGCCCTCTCATGCCCCCTTTGCACAACGACCGTCTCCTGCGGGCGCTGCTGCGCCAGCCCGTAGATCGCACGCCGATCTGGTTGATGCGGCAGGCTGGGCGCTATTTACCCGAATACCGCGAGACGCGCCGACGGGCCGGCAGTTTCCTCGCCTTGTGCAAGGATCCTGCCTTGGCCACCGAAGTGACGCTCCAGCCGCTTGCGCGCTTCGGGCTCGATGCGGCGATCCTCTTTTCCGACATCCTGACGGTGCCCGATGCGATGGGGCTGGGGCTGTACTTCGTCGAAGGGGAAGGGCCGAAGTTCGAACGGCCGCTGCGCAGCGAATGGGAGATCCGCAACCTTGCTGCCCCGGATCCCACGGTGGAACTCGCCTACGTGCTCGAGGCGGTGCGGCATATCCGGCATGCCCTCGACGGCTCTGTGCCCCTGATCGGTTTCTCCGGCAGCCCCTGGACGCTCGCCTGCTACATGGTCGAGGGGGGGGCGAGCGAGGATTACCGCACGGTCAAGACGCTGCTCTACACGCGCCCCGACCTGATGCACCGCATCCTCGAAGTGACGACGCAGGCGGTGACCGATTACCTCAATGCCCAGATCGAGGCGGGGGCGCAGGCGGTGATGCTCTTCGATTCCTGGGGCGGGGTGCTCGCCGAGGAAGCCTTCAAGACGTTTTCCTTGCCGTATCTGGCGCGCATCGTCGCGGGCTTACGGCGTGAGGCGGAAGGCCGAATCGTTCCCTCCATCGTCTTCACCAAGGGGGGCGGCGTGTGGCTGGAAGATTTGGCCGGGATCGGCGCCGATGCCGTGGGGCTGGATTGGACGATGGACATCGGCCGGGCGCGGGCTCTGGTCGGTGACAAGGTGGCCCTGCAGGGCAATCTCGATCCGGCGATCCTCTTCGCGCCGCCCGACGTGGTGGTGCGCGAGTCCTGCAAGGTGCTCGAAGCCTTCGGTCACGGTTCGGGGCATGTCTTCAACCTGGGGCACGGCATTTCGCAGCATACGCCGCCGGAGCACGTGGCGGCGCTGGTCCACGCCGTCCAGACCGAGAGCGTGAAATATCACCACAAGGCATGAGCGAGGGGATGCGCCGGGTCCAGGTGCTGCTGCCGTTCCCTGGTGAAGGCCTTTTCGATTACTGGGTTCCCGAAGCGGTCGTGCCGGGGCAGATCGTGCGCGTGCCCTTCGGCCGCGGCGCGAAGCTGGGCATCGTCTGGTCGCTCGAGGCGGATCCGTCCGTCCCGGACGAGCGGATCAAACCGGTGGACTCGGTGTGGGAGGGGTTGCCGCCACTACCCGAGGCCGACCGGGAGTTGCTCGAATTCGCCGCCCGCTATTACCTTGCGCCGCTCGGCGAGGTCGTGGCGGCGATGTTGCCTCCCGCCTTGCGCCGGCGCAAGCGCGAACCGCGGAGCAAGGGAAGGGGGGATGAAGGGGTCACGGTGCCGGCCGGGCCGCTGCCCGAGCTCACGGAAGGGCAAAGGATAGCGCTCGAGGCGGTGCCGCGGGAGGGGTTTTCGGTGACGATGCTGCACGGCATCACCGGCAGCGGGAAGACGGAGGTCTACCTGCGCCTGGTGGCGGAGTGCATCGCCCGGGGGCGGCAGGCGCTGCTCCTGGTGCCCGAGATCGCCCTCACGCCGCAGCTCACCGAGCGGGTGCATGCCCGTTTTCCTTCGGCCCGCATCGTGTGCCTGCATTCCGAGGCGCCTGCCGGCGAGCGCTCCGCGGCCTTCGTGGCGGCGATGCGCGGCGAGATCGACGTCGTGCTCGGCACGCGGCTCGCTGTGTTCGCGCCTTTCGTGCGGCTGGGGCTGGTGGTGGTGGACGAGGAGCACGATCCATCCTACAAGCAGTTCGAAGGGGTGCCCTACTCGGCGCGCGACCTGGCGGTCTGGCGGGCTCGCCGTTGGAACGTGCCGATCGTGCTCGGTTCGGCCACGCCCTCGCTCGAGAGCTGGGCGGCTTGCGAGGCGGGCCGCTACCGGCGCGTGGCTTTGTCCGCCCGGGCGAGCGGCCAACCGCTGCCGCGGATCGAGCTCATCGATACGACGCAGACGAGCGCCGAGGAGGGGGTGAGCGAGCCCCTTGCGCGGGCGATCGAAGAGACGCTCAAGCGCGGTGAGCAGTCCCTCGTTTTCCTCAACCGACGGGGTTACGCGCCGGTGGTGCGCTGCGGCCACTGCGGCTGGGTGAGCCGCTGCCCGAACTGCTCGGTCAATCTCGTCTTCCACCGCGACGATGGCCGGATGCACTGCCATCACTGCGGTCATCGCGAGGCTCCGCCGCGGGCTTGCCCCGAGTGCGGCGCGCTCGACTTGCGACCCGTCGGCCGAGGCACGCAGCGGCTGGAGGAGCGGCTGCAGGCGCTGTTTCCCCAGGCGCGGATCGCGCGCATCGACCGCGATGCGGTGAAAACCCTGGCCCAATGGGAAACGCTGCTCGAGGAGGTGCGCGCGGGGCAATACGACCTGCTCGTGGGCACGCAGATGATGGCCAAGGGACACGATTTTCCGTCGCTCACGCTCGTCGGCGTGATCGGGGCCGATGCCGGGCTCTACGCCGCCGAGGTGCGGGCCACGGAGCGGATGTTCCAGCAGCTGATGCAGGTGGCCGGCAGGGCCGGGCGGGCGGGCATACCGGGTCGGGTGCTGGTGCAGACGGAGTTTCCGCAGCATCCGCTCTTTCGCGAGCTCGCGGCGCACGACTATGCTGCGTTTGCGGTGAGGACGCTCGCCGAGCGTCGGGCGCTGCGGCTGCCGCCGTTCGCTTTTCAGGCATTGCTGCGCGCCGACGACGAGGCGCTGGAGCCGGCGCTCGCTTTCCTCGAGGAAGCGCGAAGCGCCGCACGTGCGCTCGCGGGAAGCGAAGCTTGGCCGATCCGGGTGTTCGATCCGGTCCCGATGCGCCTCGTGCGCCTCGCGCGTCGCGAACGGGCTCAGCTGCTCGTCGAGGGGGATCACCGTCCTACGCTGCACGCTTTCCTCGAGCGTTGGGTCGAGGCGCTGCGTGGCTTGTCCCATCCCCGTTCGTTGCGCTGGCGCTTGGAGGTGGATTCTCTGGAGACGTGAAGCCGATCGCGGGGGGGCGGCGGTGGTAGATTACTTCTGCCGGGCGTTGGCTTCCACCACGACCCGGTTGCGTCCTTTTTCCTTGGCTTGATGCACGTGCAAACGGACATCGTTCGGCATGGGTGTTCTCCCACAGCGTTTTTCGTTGCCGTAAGCTTACCCCAGCATTGCCGCAAAAACACGGGTGACGCCGTAGCCGCCGAACACGAGCCAGAGGAAGAGCGAGGCGGCGAGGTAGAGCGGTC
>JAQUGB010000177.1 GCA_028684345.1 Tepidiphilus sp.
GCCAAGATCGATGCGCACCCCTTCATCGATCAGGCCAACAGCCGCACGCCGCGCATCCTGACGATCACGCAGTCGACCTACGACGGCATTGCCTACAACGTCGAGACCATCAAGCAGAAGCTCGACGGCTACATCGACACGCTGCACTTCGACGAAGCCTGGCTGCCGCACGCCGCCTTCCACGATTTCTATGGCGACTATCACGCCATCGGCGAGGATCGCCCGCGTTGCGAGCACTCGCTCATCTTTTCCACTCAATCGACGCACAAGCTGCTCGCGGGTTTGTCCCAAGCCTCGCAGATCCTGGTGCAGGAATCGCGCACGCGCAAGCTCGACCGCGACGTGTTCAACGAATCCTACCTCATGCACTCCTCCACCTCGCCCCAGTACGCCATCATCGCCTCGTGCGACATCGCCGCCGCCATGATGGAGCCGCCCGGCGGCACGGCGCTCGTGGAGGAATCCCTCATGGAGGCGGCGGAATTCCGCCGCGCCATGCGCGACGTGGAAGCCGAACTCGGAGATTGGTGGTTCAAGGTCTGGGGCCCGGATTACCTCGCCGAAGAAGGGGTGGGCCAGCGTGAAGACTGGCTGCTGCGCCCCAACGACCGCTGGCACGGCTTCGGCGCCGTGGCCGAAGGGTTCAACATCCTCGATCCGATCAAGGCCACCATCATTACCCCGGGGCTGGACGTCGAAGGCGAATTCGACGAATGGGGCATTCCGGCCGGCGTGGTGACGCGTTACCTCGTCGAGCACGGAATCGTGGTCGAGAAAACGGGTCTTTATTCTTTTTTCATCATGTTTACCATCGGCATCACCAAGGGCCGCTGGAATACCATGGTCACCGAGCTGCAGCAGTTCAAGGACGACTACGACGGCAACCGCAAGCTGTGGCGGGTGATGCCCGAATTCGTCGCCAAACACCCGCAGTACGAGGACTGGGGCCTGCGCGACCTGTGCCAGCGCATCCACGCCTTCTACAAGGCGCACGACGTGGCTAGGCTCACCACCGAGATGTACACCTCCGAGATGGTGCCGGCGATGCGCCCGTCCGACGCCTTCGCCATGATGGCGCACCGCAAGATCGACCGCGTCCCCATCGACGAGCTCGAAGGCCGGATCACCGCCATGCTCGTCACGCCTTATCCTCCCGGTATTCCGTTGCTGATCCCCGGCGAGCGCTTCAACGCCACCATCGTGCGCTATCTCCAGTTCGCCCGCGACTTCAACCGGCGCTTTCCCGGTTTCGAGACCGATATCCATGGTCTGGTCAAGGACTCTGAAGGGAACTATCATGTCGACTGCGTGCGTTCGTAGCGGCTGAACGCGGCGCGCCGCCGCACACGCTAGCGACGACAAAGGGGGGGCGATATGCAGCGTTTCGGAAGATATCTGCCAGCGGCGGCGAGGTTTTTCGTCTTTTGCCTGCTGCGCCTGGGGCATTTCCGCTCTTCTTGTTCTTGGCGCAAGGCAGGGGCCTGCTTTCTACCCTTCCTTTTCCTGAGTAGCATCTCCTTCGCCCAGACCCTGCCGCCGCTGCTCATCGCCCACGTGATGCCCACCACGGGCCGTTTCGCCCTACACGCCGAGGCCGACCGGCGCGGCGTGGAGATGGCGATCGAGGATTTCGGCGGCAAAATCCTGGGGCGCGACCTGGTTTTGCTCACGCGCAACGCCACCACTGATCCAGCGAAGGCGGCCGAGATCGCCGAGTCGCTCATCACACAGAACCACATCGCCTTCATGGTCGGGGCGATCGACTCGGGCGTGGCCGCTGCCATGTCGGCGGTATGTCAGAAATACGGCGTGATCTTCATCAACACCAACTCCTCCTCGCCCTCGGAGGCGGTGGAGAACGCACATCGCACCAAGTTCGTGTTCGACGCCAACGGAGCCAACTTCAACAAGGCGCTCCTGAAATACGCCCTCGATCGGCATCCGCGCAAGCGCGCCATCCTGCTCACCGAGGACAACGTCTGGGGGCACAGCAACGCGGCGGCCTCGCGCGGCTACATCGAGCGCTACGGTGGCAGCGTGGTCGAGGAGGTCGTCGTGCCCGTCTCGCTGCCCGATCCGGCGGGGCTTGCCGCGCGCATCGCCGCCATGGACATCGACGTCGTCGCCGTGAACCTGAGCGGCAACAACCAGATCCGGCTCTTCGCCCAGATCGACCCCGCCCTCTTCGAACGGCAATCGTGGGTGGTGGGGGAGGTCGATTGGGAGGAACTCTATCCGGCGCCCGGCACGCCGCGGCCGCTCTTCGGCACCACCTGGGCGTGGAACCTCGACACGCCTGGCACGGCCGAGTTCGTGGCGCGCTACCGGCAGCGCTACGGCAACACGGTGCTCGATTATCCCGGTGACGTGACGCACGCCGCCTATCTGGCCATGCGCGCCCTGCTGCAGGCGATCGAGGCCGCGGGCACCACGCAAAACCACGCCGTGATCCGTACGCTCGAGACGATGCGCTGGAGCGCGCGCGAGCGCATGCAGCACGACGACGCCTACATGGATCCGGCAAGCCATCACCTGCAGCAGTCCGTCTATACCGCCACCTGGCACCATGATCCCGCCAACCCCGCCGCCGGCATCGAAATCCTTGGGCACCTGAGCCCCGAGGAGGCGCGCTACGAGGGGGAAGACGCCACCCGCCTCGAATCCTTCGAGGAAACTCCTTCCTATACGCCTTGAGAGGCCAGGCATGCGCCGTCCCCGCTTCGGTCTCATCGCCCGCATCGCCTGGCTGGTCCTGGCGATCGAGGCGCTCGCCTTCGGCGCGCTCACGGCCGTGTATCTCGACCGCTCGCGCACCCTGATGGAGCGGCGCATCGAGACGCAGCTGCAGCGCGTCGGCCGCATGCTGCAGGAAGAAAACCTGCCGCTCAACACGGTGGCCACCCCTGGCCTCATGTCCGACCTGATCGGCCTCGAATACCAGGGCGGATTCGTCTTGGGCGGCAGCGGCCGGGTGATCGTCGCGAGTGACCCGTTTCTCCTGGGGAAGAAAGCCGAAGAAGTGCCGGGATTCGATCCTTCCTGGTTGAACGATGCCGCTCGCCCTCCGATCGAAGCGTCCTTCACGTCCGAGCGGCTCACTGCCGTCCTACGTCTGCGAGGGTCGCAAACCCCCATTCCCCTCTATACGGTGGTGCTCGATTTCGACACCGCCGAGTTGCGTGCCGCGAAACGCGAGGTGATCGCCTGGGGGACGGCCTTGTCTCTGGCCTTCCTCCTCTTCACATCGCTTGCCATCGTCTTCGTGGCGCACCGCCTCATCACGCGCCGGGTGCAGCATACCCTGCGCGCGCTCAAGCAGATCGAGGACGGAGCCCTGGAGATGCGCATCTCCATCACCGCCACCGACGAATTGGGCGACTTGCAGCAGGGCATCAATTCGATGACGGAAAAGCTCGCCGCCACCATCGCCGAACAGAAGCAGGCGCAGGCGCGTATCCGCCAGCTCGCTTTCTATGACCAGCTCACCGG
>JAQUGB010000178.1 GCA_028684345.1 Tepidiphilus sp.
CGCCCACCCCGGGGCGTTCGATCTTGACGACCCGCGCGCCCAAGTCGGCGAGTTGCCGCGTGCAGAAAGGCGCGGCGATGGCGTGTTCCAGCGTGACGACGGTGATTCCTTCGAGCGGCCGCATCACATGCCTCCTTCAGAACGAACGCGGCAGCCCGAGTATGTGCTCGGCCACGTAAGAGAGGATCAAATTGGTCGAGATCGGCGCCACTTGATAGAGGCGCGTCTCGCGGAACTTGCGTTCGGCGTCGTACTCGGCGGCAAAACCGAAGCCGCCGTGCGTCTGCAGGCAGACGTTGGCCGCCTCCCACGAAGCCTTGGCCGCGAGGTACTTGGCCATGTTGGCTTCGGCGCCACAGGGCTGGTGCGCATCGAACAATTCGCAGGCGCGAAACCGCATGAGGTTCGCCGCCTCGATCTCGATGTAACACTCGGCGATGGGAAACTGCACGCCCTGGTTCTTTCCGATGGGCCGGTCGAAGACGATGCGCTCGGCCGCGTAGCGCCGCGCCTTGTCGATGAACCAGTAGCCGTCGCCGATGCACTCGGCCGCGATCAGGGTGCGCTCGGCGTTCAGACCGTCGAGGATGTATTTGAAACCCTTGCCTTCTTCGCCGATGAGGTTCTCGGCCGGAATTTCCAAATTGTCGAAGAAGAGCTCGTTCGTCTCGTGATTGACCATGTTGCGGATCGGTCGCACGGTGAGGCCATGCCCGATCGCCTGGTGCAGATCGACGAGGAAGATCGACATGCCCTCGGACTTTTTCTTCACTTCGGCGAGCGGCGTGGTGCGCGCCAGCAGGATCATCAGATCCGAATGCTGCACGCGCGAGATCCACACCTTCTGGCCATTGACCACGTAGCGATCGCCCTTCTTCACCGCCGTGGTCTTGATCTTGGTGGTGTCGGTGCCGGTGGTGGGCTCGGTCACCGCCATCGACTGCAGGCGCAGTTCGCCGGAAGCGATCTTGGGCAGATAACGCCGTTTCTGCTCCTCGGAGCCGTGGCGCACCAGCGTGCCCATGTTGTACATCTGCCCGTGGCAATGCCCGGCGTTGCCACCGCAGCGGTTGATCTCCTCCATGATCACGGAGGCTTCGGCAAGCCCCAACCCTGCCCCCCCGTATTCCTGTGGGATCAAGGCGGCGAGCCAGCCGGCACGGGTGAGCGCATCGACGAATTCTTCCGGATAGGTGCGCGCCTCGTCGTGGGCACGGAAGTATTCGGCAGGAAACTGGTCGCATACGGCGCGCACGCCGTCGCGAATGTCGCGATAGGGATCGTCGGGTCGATCGAGTTCGTTCATCTCTTTCCTTCTCCTCACAGGCGCTCAGGCGAGGGTGGCGCTGGCTTCCATCGTCACCCAGCCGTCGGCATCCCGCGTCCACAAGGAGGCCGTCTTGCCGTTGGCCTCCAGTTTGCCGCACACGGTAAAGGGCCGTGGCGCGTAGAGCGGCCGCACTGCGCGAAACGAAAAGCGCGTCAGTCTCGCCCCCGGCAGATTGCGGCGCAGCAGATCGACGAGAAGCGTCGCCGTGAGCGGCCCGTGCACCACCAACCCCGGATAGCCCTCGACCTGGGTGGTGTAAGGATGGTCGTAGTGGATGCGGTGCCCGTTGAACGTGAGCGCCGAATAGCGAAAGAGCAGCACCGGATCGGGCACGATCTCGCTGCGCCACGCGGCATCCGACGGCGCGGCCTTGGGCGCGGGCGGCGTCTCGCCCGGGCGTGGCGCCTCGCGATAGACGATGTCCTGCTCCTCCGCCAGCGCCACCCCCGCCTCGTTGCTCACTTCGTGCCGCACGCGCACGAACACCAGGGTGCCGCTGCGTCCCTCTTTGAGACTCACGTCGGCGATGTGCGAGGTTCGCCGAATGGATTCCCCCACGCGCAGCGGATGGAAAAATTCGAATCGCCCGCCGGCCCACATGCGCCGCGGCAAAGGCACCGGTGGCAAAAATCCGCCGCGCCGCGGATGCCCGTCGGGCCCGAGTTCGGAATGCCGCACGAGCGGCAGGAAATAGATCCAGTGCCACAGCGGCGGCAATTCGTCCCCAGTCCGCGGCAGGGGTTCGTCGCGATCGAGGGTAGCGGCCAGCGCCGCCACCGGCACGGGGGTCACCGTGTCCTCTTGCGCCTGGCTGCGACCGATCCATCGCCGCAGCTCATCGAAATTCACGTTCATGATGACAGCTCTCATCCCAAGGGAAGCCACCGCAGTTTGCCTCAGCTTGGCGCCCGAGACAATTCGTATCTGCCAAACCCCCCTTTCGCTCTGGTTTAACCTTGCCGGAGACCTTGCGCTACAATGTTCCTCCCACCCGATTCCCCCGGCAAGAGCGAATACACGGTATGCATTTCGATCTCGCGGATTTTCGGCTACTCGTGCATATCGCCGAAGCCAATAGCCTCACCGGCGGCGCCGAACGCGCCCATCTCTCGCTGCCGGCCGCGAGCATGCGCATCAAGAATCTCGAAGAACACCTCGGCCTGAAGCTGTTTACGCGCACCAACCGCGGTGTCTGCCTCACTCCCGCCGGGCAGGTGTTCCTCAACCACGCCCGGCAAGTGCTCGGCCAGCTCGAAAACCTGTGCGGCGACCTCCTAGAATACGCAAACGGCGTAAAAGGGCAAGTGCGCCTTTTCGCCAACACCACCTCCACCGAGTTTCTACCCGAGGTATTGCGCACCTATCTGACGCAACACCCCAACGTCAACGTCGAGCTGCGGGAGCGTCTCAGCCAAGAGATCGTGCGCGCCGTCACCGAAGGAATGGCCGACATCGGCATCGTCGCCGGCAACGTGCGCACCGAAGGACTGGAAATCCTGCCCTATCGGCGCGATCGGCTCGTTCTCGCCGTCGCCCCCACCCACCCACTGGCTGCCAACCCCACGGCGGACTTTGCCGACACGCTCGAATACGGTTACATCGGCCTGACCGAGACGAGCGCGATCCACGGCTTTCTCACCGAGGTGGCGGCCCGGATGAACCGGCGCCTGAAAATCCGCATCCAGGTAGGTAACTTCACCGCCGTCTGCCGCATGATCGAAGCCGACGTCGGCATCGGAATCCTGCCGGAGTCCGCCGCCCGGCGTCATGCCAAGACGATGAACATTCGCCTGATACGCCTCAGCGACGATTGGGCCAGACGCGATCTGCAGATTTGCGTGCGTAGCCTCGATTTGTTGCCGGCTTTCGGCCGGGATCTCGTCGAACTCTTGCTCGCCGATGCCGCCGCCGCTGAACGGCCGCAGTGATACACTGATTCCTTTGCCGCCTCTCGCGTGCCTCGAACGATGCCCTCCTCGCCCGTCGATCTCGCCAAAGAAACCCTCCTGCGCCTGGCGCAGCTGCAGCAGCCCCCCACCCCAGAGAACTACACCCGCATCTATTGCGAATTCGCCGGGGAACCGGAGCTGCTACCACCGCGGCTCGTGCGCTTGCTCGAGCTGGTCGTGGCCAAACTCCCCCGCACTGGAGAG
>JAQUGB010000179.1 GCA_028684345.1 Tepidiphilus sp.
CAGAGGCCAGGCCCCCTTGATTCGCCACATCAACGATGACCCCGACGTCTGGGCGAAACTGTGGCAAAAAGAAGTAGAGCTGGGCATCATTCCCTACTACATGTTCGTGGAACGCGATACCGGCGCCAAGCAACACTTCGCCGTGCCGTTGGTACGCTGCTGGACGATCTATCGCGACGCCGCGAGCCGCGTCTCGGGTCTGGCGCGCACGGTGCGCGGCCCCAGTATGTCCGCCTCGCCGGGCAAAGCGGAAATCCTAGGGGTGAGCACGGTCGCCGGCGAACGGGTCTTCGTCCTGAGATTTCTCCAGGCGCGCGATCCTCAATGGACCTATCGCCCCTTCTTTGCCCGATACGACGAAAACGCCACTTGGCTAGACGAACTCGAACCCGCGTTCGGCGAACGGGAATGGTTCTGGAGCGCCGCGTACCGAAGCATGACCGAACGCCCCGCACCCGCCGTAGAACCCGTGAATTGATCCGGGCGGGTCGGTCGCTCAGATCCAGCCCAAGCGATACAGGCCAAAGGCGAGCACGGCCAGCGCCACGCTCGCCCAGCCGAGCCGATCGACGATGCGGTGCAGACTCGCCTCCATGCGCTCGCCCCCCCAACGCATCAGGGCCGCGACGAGGAAAAAACGCCCACCTCGCCCCACGAGGGAAGCCAGAGTAAAAGGCAGCAACGCCATCTGCGCCACCCCCGCGGCGATCGTGAAGACTTTGTACGGGATCGGAGAAAAGCCGGCGACGAACACTGCCCATACACCCCAATCGTCGAACCACGCCCGCGCCACGAGATAAGACGACCAATACGAGGAACCCTCGAGCCAGGGCCGGATCGTGGCGAACGCGAAGTAACCGATGGTGTAGCCGAGCAATCCGCCCAGCACCGAAGCCACGGTCGTGATCAGCGCCAATACCCAGGCACGGCGCGGGGAAGCCAGAGCCATCGGCGCGAGCATCACGTCCGGCGGCACGGGGAAAAACGAGGATTCGGCGAACGACAGCAGCGCGAGGTACCATGGCGCCCGCGGATGGCGCGACCAACGCATCACGCGGTCGAAAAGCGCAGAGAAAATTTTCATCAAAAATCCAGTGAGCACGAGAAGACAATCGGCCGGATTCTATGCCATCCATGGAAAGAAGATGTACACCCCGCTGACTCGGAACGACATCCCCTGCATCCCCTGGTTGCTCGGCCCCACGGCCAGTGGCAAGACTGCATTCGCGCTCGCGCTCGCCGAGCGTTTTTCGCTCGAGATCGTCAGCGTCGACTCGGCGCTGGTCTATCGCGGCATGGACATCGGCACCGCCAAACCGACTGTGCAGGAGCGCGCGCGCGTGCCGCACCACCTGCTCGATCTCGTCGAGCCGGAAGAAGCCTATGGGGCGGCGCGCTTTCTCGCCGATGCGCTCGCGGCGATCGGGGAAATCCTTGCCCGCGGACGGCTGCCGCTACTGGTAGGCGGCACCATGCTCTACTTCAAGGCGCTCAGAGACGGCCTCTCCGACCTGCCGCCGGCTGACCCTCGACTGCGCGCCGAGATCGACGCGCGGGCCGCACGCGAGGGCTGGCCGGCGCTCCACGCCGAGCTCGCCCGCCTCGACCCTCAGGCCGCCGCCCGGCTCGCTCCCACCGATGCGCAGCGCATCCAGCGCGCGCTCGAGATCGTCCTTGTCACGGGCGAACCGCTCGCCGCGCGCTACGCCCGCCGCAGCACCCCCGATCACGGTTACCGCTGGCTGCCGCTCGCGCTCGTGCCCACGGATCGGGCACGGCTGCACGAGCGCATCGCCGAGCGCTTCCACACGATGCTGCACGCCGGATTCATCGAGGAAGTGATGCGGCTGCGGCAGCGTCCAAACCTCACGCTCGCCCACCCGTCCATGCGCGCGGTGGGTTACCGCCAGGTCTGGCAGTACCTCGAAGGCACGATGGGCCGCGAAGCGATGATCGAAGCCGGCATCGCCGCCACGCGGCAACTGGCCAAACGCCAGCTCACGTGGCTGCGCCAGTTCGGCGAAACCTGGCCCGAGCTGCGCCGCTTCGACCCCTTTGCGCCGGACACGCCGCAGCGCTTGGCTGCGGCGCTGGAGGAGGCGTTTTAGGCTGGCGAGCCCACGATGCGCGCCTGCGGCTCATCCCCTACCCGCGGCACCACCTCGCCGATGCGATAGACCGTCTCGCCCTGCGCCCGCAGCAGTCCTTCTGCCGCCCCGGCCTTCTCGGGCGCGACCACGAGCACCATGCCAATGCCGCAGTTGAAGACGCGCGTCATCTCGGCCTCGGCCACCTCGCCCTGCTCCTGCAGCCAGCGAAAGAGTGCCGGCCGGGGCCAACTCCCGAGATCGATGTGCGCGGCGAGCGGCTCGGCCAGGATACGCGGCACGTTCTCCCTGAGCCCACCCCCCGTGATGTGCGCAAGCCCCTTGACGGCCTCGGGCAGCTCGCGCAACAGCGCCAGGATGCTGCGCACGTAGATGCGGGTGGATTCCATCAGCGCCTCACGCAGCGGCTTGCCGTCGAGCACGAGCTCGGCATCGCGCGCCGCGTCCACCCCATGGCCCGCCTTGGCGAGCACGCGACGGATGAGGGAATAGCCGTTCGAGTGCGCCCCGCTGGACGCGAGCCCCAAGAGCACGTCGCCGGCGGCGATGCGCGAACCGTCGAGGATGGCTTCGCGCTCCACGGCCCCGACCGCGAACCCGGCCAAGTCGTATTCGCCTTCCGGATACATGTCGGGCATCTCGGCCGTCTCGCCGCCAATCAGCGCACAGCCGGCGAGTTCGCAGCCGCGCGCGATTCCGCCCACTACCCGCGCCGCCACCTCGACGTCGAGCTTGCCGCAGGCGAAATAATCGAGAAAAAAGAGTGGCTCGGCGCCTTGCACGAGGATGTCGTTCACACTCATCGCCACCAGATCCTGCCCCACCCCGTCGTGCATCCCCCATGCAAAGGCGAGTTTGAGCTTGGTACCCACCCCATCGGTGCCGGAAACGAGGACGGGATCGCGATAGCGCCCGCCCAGCGCGAAGAGCGCTCCGAAACCGCCAATGCCGGCGAGCACTTCCGGGCGCATGGTGCGCGCCGCCAAGGGTTTGATGCGTTCGACCAGGGCATCGCCCGCGTCGATATCCACTCCGGCATCCCGATACGTCAGTCCCGTCACAGCGACTCCTCTTGCTCAGCTTCCGGTTCCCCGGCGATAATTGGCACCTATATATCACAAGGCGGTCGTTCCGACCGAACCCTCGCACATGGCGCACGACGCAAAATTGTACGATACCGCATGAACGGCGCACCCTCCTCCCGCGCAGAATTTTGGCTGTGGGGCGGATGTGCGGCGCTCTTCGCGCTGCTCTTCTACTCCCTGCTGCCGGTGCTCACGCCGTTCATCGTCGGCGCGGTGCTCGCCTACATCTGCGGCCCCATCACCGACCGGCTCTCCGCCCTGGGCCTGCCGCGAT
>JAQUGB010000180.1 GCA_028684345.1 Tepidiphilus sp.
GCGACAACGTCAGGCTGGAAGTGAAGCTGATCGCCCCGATTGCGATGGAAGAAGGCTTGCGCTTCGCCATCCGTGAAGGCGGTCGCACCGTCGGCGCCGGCGTCGTCTCCAAGATCATCGAGTAATCTGGTTTTTTGCCGGGGTCGTTTTTCCGGCAGTCGCAGGGGCATAGCTCAATTGGCAGAGCGTCGGTCTCCAAAACCGAAGGTTGGGGGTTCGATTCCCTCTGCCCCTGCCATTTCTCATTAGCGGACGCGCGTATCCATGGATCGCCTCAAATTTATCGCTGCGCTGGTGCTGCTGGCTGCCGGCATCGCCGGTTTTTATGTTTTTGCCGATTTGCCGTCCGTGGCTAGGGGGGCGCTCGTCGTGGTCGGTGTCCTCGCTGCGGGTGGGATTTCGTTGTTTGCCACCGAGGCGGGGGCGAAGTTTCGCGAGTTCGCGCGCGGGACCGTGGCCGAGGTGCGCAAAGTCGTTTGGCCCTCGCGCAAAGAGACGATCCAGTCGACGCTGATCGTCTTCGCCTTCGTGACCACGATGGCGATTTTCTTGTGGTTGGTCGACAAGACCCTCGAGTGGGGCTTGTACGACCTGATCCTTGGGTGGAAGTGATGGCCAAGCGCTGGTATGTCGTACAGGCCCATTCGGGCTACGAGAAGCAGGTGCAAAAGGCGCTGCAGGAGCGCATCAAACGTGCCGGCATGGAAGACCTCTTCGGTCGCATCCTCGTGCCCGTGGAGAAAGTCATCGAAATGCGTGCGGGGCAGAAGACCGAGACCGAGCGCAAATTCTATCCCGGATACGTGCTCGTCGAGATGGAGATGAACGACGACACCTGGCATTTGGTCAAATCTTTGTCCAAGGTGTCCGGTTTCGTCGGCGGCACGCCCACCAAGCCCGCGCCCATCTCGGATCGGGAAGTCGAGAAGATCTTGCAGCAGATGCAGGAGGGCGGCGAGAAGCCACGTCCGCGCATCGTCTTCGAACCGGGCGAGGTGGTTCGGATCAAGGAAGGGCCGTTTGCCGATTTCATGGGTACGGTGGAAGAGGTCGACTACGAGCGCAGCCGCCTTACCGTGGCCGTGACCATCTTCGGTCGCGCCACCCCGGTCCAACTGGAGTTTTCCCAGGTCGAGAAGACCTGAGAAACCGCGGCACTGCCGCACCCCGAGGAGCCGCCCAAATGGGCGGCGTTTGCACTCACATTTAGGAGTCATCATTCATGGCGAAGAAAATCGTCGGCTATATCAAGTTGCAAGTGCCGGCGGGCAAGGCCAACCCCAGCCCCCCGATCGGCCCCGCGCTCGGCCAGCGCGGTCTCAACATCATGGAATTTTGTAAGGCATTCAATGCCAAGACCCAGGGGATGGAGCCCGGCCTGCCGATCCCGGTGATCATCACCGCTTATTCGGACAAGTCGTTCACCTTCGTGATGAAGACGCCGCCGGCCACTATTCTCATCAAGAAGGCCATCGGCGTCCAGAAGGGCTCGTCCAAGCCGCACGTCGACAAGGTGGGCACCATCACACGAGCCCAGCTCGAGGAGATCGCCAAGACCAAGATGCCCGATCTCACTGCGGCGGACCTGGATGCGGCCGTGCGTACCATCGCCGGTTCCGCGCGCAGCATGGGCGTGACCGTGGAGGGGGTGTGACATGGCCAAACTCAGCAAACGCATGCGTACCCTGAAGGAAAAGGTCGATCGCAATCGCGCTTATGCCTTGAGCGAGGCACTCTCGCTCGCCAAGGAAACGGCGTTGGCCAAGTTCGACGAATCTATCGACATCGCCGTCAACCTGGGCGTCGATCCGCGCAAATCCGACCAGGTCGTGCGGGGCGCCGTGGTGCTGCCCGCCGGAACCGGCAAGTCGGTGCGTGTGGCCGTTTTCGCTCAAGGGCCCAAGGCCGAAGAGGCTAAGGCCGCTGGAGCCGACCTCGTCGGTATGGAAGATCTCGCCGAGCAGATCAAGGCGGGCAAGATCGATTTCGACGTCTGCATCGCCTCGCCCGACGCCATGCGCGTGGTCGGCCAGCTCGGTCAGATCCTCGGTCCCCGTGGCCTCATGCCGAACCCAAAAGTTGGCACGGTCACGCCCGACGTCGCCACCGCGGTGAAGAACGCCAAAGCGGGTCAGGTGCAGTTTCGTACCGACCGGTATGGCATCGTGCATGCGCCGATCGGCCGTGCCTCCTTCCCCGTGGAGGCGCTCGAGCAAAACGCCAAAGCGCTCATCGACGCGCTGATGAAAGCCAAGCCGGCAGCGGCGAAAGGCTCCTATCTGCGCAAGGTTGCGGTCTCGAGCACGATGGGCGTGGGCATCAAGGTCGATCCGGCCTCGGCCGTGCAGGCATAAAACAGAACTTTGGGCCGTCGCGATGGCATGCCGTCGCGGCGGGTTGTCAAAGACCGCTGGGGGTTCGCCTCAAACGCATCGTTGCGATGCGCCCAGCGTAGATGGCGTCACCCGAAGCAGGAACCTTCCGGTTCGCCGGAGCCGCTCCTGATGAAGGTCGCCGTGGCGCACCCCGGAAACGGGGTGCAGTAACCGTAGGAGTAGACCGTGGGACTCAATCTCGACGAGAAAAAGGCGATAGTCGCCGAAGTCGCGGCCCAGGTGGCCGGGGCGGGGGCGATCGTCGTTGCCGAGTACCGTGGTCTCGATGTCGCGCAAATCACCGAGCTGCGCAAGAGGGCCCGCCAATCGGGCGTCTATCTGCGCGTGCTGAAAAATACCCTGGTGCGTCGGGCGATTGCCGGGACTCCCTTCGAGTGCCTGGCCGATCGCCTCGTCGGCCCCCTGATCTACTGCATCGCTCCAGATCCGGTGGCCTGTGCCAAGGTGTTGCACGACTTTGCGAAGGATGCCGAAAAGCTCGTGATCAAGGGCGGCGCCATGCCCAACTATCCGCTCGACGTGGCGGGAGTGAAAGCCCTGGCGTCCATGCCGAGCCGCGAAGAGCTGCTCGCCACCTTGGTTGGCACGCTGCAGGCGCCGATCGCGAAGTTCGTGCGCACGCTCAACGAGGTGCCCGGCAAGTTCGTGCGCACGCTCGCCGCGGTGCGTGACGCGAAAGAGACCGCTTGACCCTTCATTACCCCTTTTTGCCATTCAGGCCAAATCCATCAGGAGTGAATCATGGCTTTGACGAAAGAAGAAATCCTTGACGCGATCGCCAGCATGTCGGTGCTCGAACTCTCCGAGCTCATCAAGGCGATGGAAGAGAAATTCGGCGTCTCCGCCGCTGCGGCCGTGGCCGTGGCCGCAGCGCCTGCCGCTGGTGGGGCCGCTGCCGCGCCTGCTGCCGAAGAGAAGACCGAATTCGACGTGATCTTGCAAGAAGCCGGCGCGAAGAAAGTCGAAGTCATCAAGATCGTGCGTGCGGCCACGGGCCTCGGCCTCAAGGAAGCCAAGGACCTCGTCGACGGCGCGCCCAAGCCCGTCAAGGAAGG
>JAQUGB010000181.1 GCA_028684345.1 Tepidiphilus sp.
TGCGCCACTTGTTCGAGCGAGAGCACGCGCGGCAGCACGGCGCGCTCGATGCCGTAGCGTTCGTGGTAGAAGGCGAGCGCCTCGTAGTTCGTGGCCGAGCCTTGCACCGACAAGTGCAGGCGTAGCTCGGGATGGCGCTCGCGCGCATGGGCGAGGAGACCGAGATCGGCGAGGATGAGGGCATCGACGCCGAGCGAGGCGGCCCGATCGACCGCCGACGTCCAGTGGGTCCAACCCTCGGCTTGGGGGTAGGTGTTGAGAGCGAGGAATACGCGGCAGCCTCGCGCATGCGCAGTGTCGATCGCCCGGGCGATACCGTCTTCGTCGAAATTGAGCCCATTGAAGTTGCGCGCGTTCGTCGCGTTTTTGAATCCCAGATAGACGGCGTCCGCTCCCTGTTCGATGGCCGCTTCGAGCATGGCCCGATTCCCGACCGGACAGACGAGTTCGGGGCGGCGCCCGGTCACGGGCGAAGTGGAAGATGGCATCCTGCACCTCTTCGGACGAAGAGATACAGGATAACCAAAATGCTGCGCGCGCACCTTGACCAGGGTCAAGGTGCGTGAGGAAAGGATTCAGCGGCGCGAGGCGACGTGATGGGTGGCCGAGGCGGCGTTATGCTGGCGGGTGCGTTTCGGCAGATGAGGATCTTTGGGGCCGAGGAGGGTGCCAGTGACCATTCCTACGATCGAGGCCAGGAAACCATAGATCTGCGGCTCGATCTCGGATTCGGGCAACACCAGCTCGCCGAATAGCCAGGTACCGATACCCAGGATCACTGAGAAAGTGGCTCCGAGCGAATTCGCCCTCTTCCAGAAGATCCCCGCGACGAGCGGTACGAAGGCGCCGGCGAGGGTTACCCGATAGGCTTTTTCGACCATGCCGTGAATGGAGTCGTTCGACCAGAGTGCGTAGACGAGCACGATGAGCGTGAACGCCACCACCGTCAGCCGCGTCGCTAACAGCAGCTGCCGGTCGGTCAGCGTTGGCCAGGTGCTCTTGAGGATGTTCTCCGTGAAGGTTACCGAAGGGGCGAGCAGGGTGCCGCTGGCGGTACTCATGATGACCGAGAGCAAGGCGCCGAAGAACACGATCTGCAGCCAGAGCGGCATGTGGGTCGTGACGAAGAGCGGCAGGATCAGTTGGGAATCCTGATCGAGGAAAGTTTGAACCAGCTGCGGATCGATCACCGTGGCGCTATACGCGATGAATAGCGGCACGGCGGCGAAGAGGAAATAGCAGATGCCACCCAGGGTCGTGGCCCAGACGGCGACGAATTCGTTTTTCGAAGAGTTGACGCGCTGGAATACATCCTGCTGCGGGATCGAACCGAGGGCCATCGTGATCAGGGCCGAAATCCAGGTGAAGATCGAGAGCCAGTTGCGCTCCGGCAGCCATTCCAGCTTTCCCTCGGCAGCGGCTTTGTCGACCACGGGAGCAAGGCCGCCCGCCAGGTCCCCGGCGTAGAGGGCGACCAAGAAGAGGCCGATGACGATCACGATCATCTGGACGAAGGTGGTCCAGGCTACGGACCACATGCCACCGAAAATCGTATAGACGAGAACGACGAGGGCGCCGATGAGGGTTCCTTGGGTGTTCGAGATCGCCCCATCCGTGAGCGCATTGAAGACCACGCCCAGCGCCGTCATCTGCGCGCCCACCCAGCCGAGATAGGAAATGACGATGCATATCGACAAGACCATTTCTATCGTGGGGTTGTAGCGGCGGCGGAAGAAGTCGCCCAGGGTGAGCAGGTTCATGCGATAGAGCGGCCGAGCGAAGATGAGCCCGAACAGCACCAGACACAGCGAAGCGCCTAGCGGATCGGAGATCAGTCCGTGGAAGCCTTCCTCGAGGAAGGTGGCGGAGATTCCGAGCACGGTCTCTGCACCGAACCAGGTAGCGAACACCATGGCCAGGACGACGGCGAAAGGCAGGTTGCGGCCGGCGACGATGTAATCACGGGCGTTGTGCACGCGGGTGGCTGCGTACAAGCCGATGGCGATGGAGAGGGCGAGATACGCGATCACGAACCACAGCAGCATGGCGGCAGCCTCCGGTGACCGGTTAGAGGGTGAAGAAGGGCGAAGTTTACCCTCGTTTTTTTATGATGGGAGTATTTTTTCGTTCTGGCGTGATCACAGCCAGAGGAATTTCACGAGGAAGACGGTCGCGATCACGGCCACGGCGAGCGGCAACTCACGCACGCGCCCCGTGAGGAGCTTGAGGGCGGCGTAGGTGATGAAGCCGAAGGCCAAGCCGTTGGCCACCGAGAAGGTGAAGGGGATGGTGATGGCGGTGACCGCGGCCGGTGCTGCTTCGGTGAGGTCGTCCCACTGCACTTCCGCCAGCCCGCGCGCCATGAGGATGGCCACGTAGAGCAGTGCCGGCGCCGTGGCGTAGGCCGGCACCATGGCCGCGAGCGGCGAGAACACGAGCATGGCCAGGAAAAGGATCGCCACCACTACGGCGGTGAGTCCCGTTCGGCCACCCACGGCGACACCCGAGGCGGATTCGAGGTAGGCGGTGGTCGAGGACGTTCCCAGCGAGGCGCCGAGCACGATGGCGGTGGAGTCGGCCATGAGCGCTCGACCCAGGCGCGGTAGACGCCCTCGGGCATCGAGCAGCTTCGCGCGCTGGGCCACGGCGATCAGGGTGCCGGAAGCATCGAAGAGTTCCACGAGGAAGAAGGTGAGCACGATGGAGAGAATGCCCATGTCGATCGCCCCTTTCAGATCCATCTGCAGGAAAGTGGGGGCGAGCGATGGCGGAGGGGCGAACACGCCCTGGAAGGGTACGAGACCCAGGGCTACGGCAGCGAGCGTCACGCTGAGGATGGCGAGCAGCACCGCACCGGTGACGCGACGGGCTTCCAGCACCAGGATGGCGAGGAATCCGAGCACGGCAAGGAGCACCGGGAGGCGGTGCAGATCGCCGAGGGTGACGAAGGTGGCGGGGTGCGCTGCCACCAGCCCTGCGTTCTTCAGGCCGATGAGGGCGAGGAAAAAGCCCACGCCGGCCGAGATGGCGGATTTGAGGCTCGCGGGGATGGCGTCGATGATCCACGCGCGGATGCGCAGCGCCGAGATGACGAGAAAAAGGCAGCCGGAGATGAAGACGGCTCCCAGCGCCGTCTGCCAGGAATGGCCGAGGGTGCCGACCACGACGAATGCGAAGTAGGCATTGAGCCCCATTCCCGGCGCGAGTGCGACGGGATAGTTGGCGTACAGCCCCATGATGGCCGAGCCGATGGCGGCTGCGAGACAGGTGGCCGTGAAGACGGCCTCGCGCGGCATGCCGGCCGAGCCGAGGATCTCGGGATTGACGAAGGCGATGTAGGCCATCGTCAGGAACGTGGTGAGCCCCGCGAGCACTTCGGTGCGCACGTCGGTGCCGTGGGCCTTGAGCTGGAAGAGGCGTTCGAGCATGG
>JAQUGB010000182.1 GCA_028684345.1 Tepidiphilus sp.
TCCCTTCGAGGCGGATCCAGCCTTCGTCCTCGGCGCCCAAGGTGAGCGCGATCCACGGGGCGTAGGCGGCCACGACTTCCTCGGCTTGTTCGGCGAGAATGCCGGAGAGGGCGAGTTCCCCTCCGGGACGCACGGCCTGGGCGATGAGAGGGGCGAGCACGCACAGCGGCTTGGTGAGGATGTTGGCCACGACCCGGTCGAAGGTGCCGGGCGGCAGGTCGCGGGCGTGGTGCAGTTCCAGCGCCACGCCGTTGCGCTCGGCGTTGTAGCGGGCCGTCTCTAGCGCCTTGTCGTCGATGTCGACGCCAACCACGCGCGCCGCGCCCAGCTTGGCCGCCGCGATGCCAAGGATGCCGGAGCCGCAGCCGTAGTCGAGCACCGCGTCGCCCGGGCGCACGTGCGCGAGCAGCCAGCGCAGGCACAGGCGGGTGGTGGGGTGCGAGCCGGTGCCGAAGGCGAGTCCCGGATCGAGGGTGAGCGTGATCGCACTGGGATCGGGCGGTTCGTGCCAGGAGGGGACGATCCACAGCCGGCCGTCGATGGGGATGGGGTCGAACTGGCTCTGCGTGAGCCGCACCCAGTCGGCATCGGCGAGCGGTTCCACGGCGGGTTCGGGCACCTGGGCGAGCCCAATGCTGCGCGCGGCGGCCGCGAGGCTCGCGCGCCAGTCGGCTTCGGCCTCGAAGAGCGCGAGCACCACCGACCGATCCCACAGGCGTTCGGGGTGCAGCCCCGGTTCGCCGAACTGCGGCCGCTCGGCCGGCGTGCCGGCGTCGGCGTCCTCGATCCCGACCGAGAGCGCCCCGTGCGTGAGCAAGGCTTCCGAGAGCCGCTCGGCGAGCTCGGCCGGAGCGGTGAGGCGGACGTTGAGCCAGCGCGGCCGCTCCTGCGTCTTCATCGGCTGCGCTCCGCCGCGGTGCGCCGTGCTTCGAGCCATTGCTCGAGATAGTGGATCGAGACGCCACCCTCGCGAAAGGGGCCGTCGTTCATCAGCTCGAAGTGCAGCGGGGCATTGGTCTGGATGCCGTCGATGACGAGTTCCTGCAGCGCGCCGCGCATCTTGGCAATCGCCCCTTCGCGGGTATCGGCATGCGCGATGAGCTTGCCGATGAGCGAATCGTAGTGCGGCGGGACGCGATAGCCGGTATAGACGTGCGAATCGACCCGCACGCCCGGGCCTCCGGGGGGATGCCAGTGGGTGATGAGCCCCGGGCTGGGGGTGAATTTGTAGGGATCCTCGGCGTTGATGCGGCATTCGATGGCGTGGCCGCGCAGGACGACGTCCTTTTGGCGGAACCAGAGTTTTTCGCCGGCGGCTACCCGGATCTGCGCCTGCACCAGGTCGATGCCGGTGATCATCTCGGTGACGGGGTGCTCGACCTGGATGCGGGTGTTCATCTCGATGAAGTAGAACTCCCCGTTCTCGTAGAGGAACTCGAAGGTGCCAGCGCCGCGGTAGCCGATGCGCCGGCAGGCATCGACGCAGCGCTCGCCGAGCGCGGCGATCTTCTTGCGGTCGATCCCCGGCGCGGGGGCTTCTTCCAGGATCTTCTGGTGGCGCCGCTGCATGGAGCAGTCGCGCTCGCCCAGCCACACGGCGTGGCCGTGTTCGTCGGCGAGTACCTGGATCTCGATGTGGCGCGGGCGTTCGAGGTATTTTTCGAGATAGACGGTAGGGTTGCCGAAGGCCGCCTGGGCCTCGGTGCGCGTCATGGCCACGGCGTTGAGGAGCGCCGCTTCGGTGTGCACCACGCGCATGCCGCGTCCGCCGCCGCCGCCGGCCGCTTTGATGATGACGGGGTAACCGACGCGCCGCGCGAGCGCAAGGATGGTGTCGGGGTCTTCCGGGAGCGCCCCGTCGGAGCCGGGCACGCAAGGTACGCCGGCTTCTTTCATCGCCGCCTTGGCGCTCACCTTGTCGCCCATGAGGCGAATGGTCTCGGGCCGGGGGCCGATGAACACGAAGCCGGAGGCTTCGACCCGCTGGGCGAAGTCGGCGTTTTCCGCGAGAAAACCGTAACCAGGGTGGATTGCTTCGGCGTCGGTGACCTCGGCCGCGGCGATGATGGCCGGGATGTTGAGATAGCTTTGGCTTGAGGGGGCCGGGCCGATGCAGACGGACTCGTCGGCGAGCAGCACGTTCTTCGCCTCGCGGTCGGCTTCGGAGTGCACGGCCACGGTGCGGATGCCCAGTTCGCGGCAGGCGCGCAGGATGCGCAGCGCGATCTCGCCACGGTTGGCGATCAGTACTTTCTTGAAAGGGGGGGCTTGCATCGGGGCGATGCTCCTTCAGGAGATCACGAAGAGGGGCTGGCCGTATTCGACCGGTTCACCGTTTTCCACCAGGATGGCGGTGACGGTTCCTGCTACGTCGGATTCGATCTCGTTCATGAGTTTCATCGCTTCGATGATGCACAGCCGGTCGCCTGGTTTGACGTTGCTGCCCACTTCGACGAAGGGCGCCGCA
Organism: Tepidiphilus sp.; assembly: GCA_028684345.1. Classification (GTDB taxonomy): domain Bacteria; phylum Pseudomonadota; class Gammaproteobacteria; order Burkholderiales; family Rhodocyclaceae; genus Tepidiphilus. Next base: position 2,468 of record JAQUGB010000182.1, read on the forward strand.
GTGGGCGAGGGGGCGCGGTAGAAAGTTCCGACCATGGGGGATTTGACGATGTGCCCCGCGGGGAGTGTCGATTCGGCAGAAGGGGCCGGCTCGGTGGGGGCGGCGACGGCCTGCGGGGAAACCGGCACCGGGGAGGCGACGACCGTAGGGCCGGCAGGCGCGGGCATGGTGAAGTTGGTGGGCGGGTGCTTGGCGATGCGCACCTTTTCTTCGCCTTCGGTGATTTCGAGTTCGGCGATGCCCGATTCTTGTACGAGGTCGATGAGTTTCTTGATTTTGCGCAGGTCCATGGAGTTTCCGCGTCGAAGAGGTTGAGGGATCAATCGAAGGGGATCAAGGTACGCAGGGCATACTCGAGCGCCGCTTCGTAACCGTACGCGCCCAGGCCGCAGATGACGCCGACGGCCCGATCGGAGAGGTAGGAGCGATGCCGGAAGGGCTCTCGGGCGTGGATGTTGGAGAGGTGCACTTCGATGAAGGGAATGCTCACTGCGGCGAGCGCATCGCGTAGCGCCACGCTGGTGTGGGTGTAGGCGCCGGGATTGATGAGGATGAAGTCTACGCCTTCTTCCATGGCCGCCTGGATGCGATCGACGAGCTCGCCCTCGTGGTTGCTCTGGAAGGATTCGAGACGGACGCCGGCGGCCCGGGCCCGCGCTTCGAGCCGGGCGTGGATGTCGGAGAGCGTGGTGCGCCCATAGATTTCGGGTTCGCGTACGCCGAGCAGATTCAGGTTGGGGCCGTGAAGGACGAGAATGCGCGGTACCGAGCGTTCGTCGGTGCCGGGGCCGGAAGGATCTTGCATCGTGCCCGCTCCGGGTTCCGTGATTGAAACCCGAAGTTTGCCGCAAATCGCCGACAAAATCTACCGGCGGGCACGAGGAAATGGGTCAATAGGGGACGACGTTGCCGTTCACGACGCGAACGCGCTGCCCTTGGCGCACGCCGGGCGCTTGG
>JAQUGB010000183.1 GCA_028684345.1 Tepidiphilus sp.
GCCGTGGGCATGCTGATCGGCCTGCTGATGGGCCGCCGCTGATGGATCGTCCCGCCGGCCCAATGGAGCGCGTCTTCGGCGCCTCCAAGCGCCTCCTGGAGCATCTGCTCGAAGGCGGCGAAATGCGCCTGCGGCTGGCGGTGCTCGAACTGGAGGAAGAACGCGCCCGGCTCTTCGACCTTCTGCTCCTTGCCGGCCTGAGCCTGGCACTGGCTGCCTTGGGGCTGGCCTTTGGCGGCGTATTCGTGGTCGCCGCCTTCTGGGAAACCCATCGCCTCGCCGCCATCGCGGCGGTGGCTGCGGTTTTTCTGCTGGGGGCCGCATTCGCCGCCTGGCGCCTGCGCCGCCTGGCGCGCCGACGCAGCCTGCTGCGTGCCACGCTCGAGCAGCTCGCCACCGACCGGCAGCTGCTCGCCGAGCCGGGCGAGGGGGCCTGATGCGCCGCGACGAACTCGCCGCCCGCAAGGCCGAGCTGGAAGCGCGCATCGCCGCCCACCGGCGGCGCATGATGCAGGATGCGCGCGAGTGGCGCGAGGCGGTGCGCCCCGTCGATGACGCCTGGCGCACGCTCGTGCGCTGGAAAGTGCCGCTCGCGCTTGCCGGCGGTGCACTCCTGTGGCGCCTGGGGCGGCGCGGCACGGCGCAGGCGGCGTTGAAATGGTGGGGGCGGGGGTTGGGTGTGGTCGAAGGGGTGCGGCTGGCGCACAAATTGCTTTCCGGCAAGAGCGGCGGTTGGCGCGATCGGGGAACCGCGTGATACACTGCGGCGCGATCCCCTGCCACTTCCAAGGATGACATCATGAATCCTCCCCCCATGTTCGACGAGCTCGCGCAGAAACTCAAGCAACTCGCCGAGACGAGCCCCCTCAAGGATTTCGAGAAGAATGCCAAGGCGCTGCTCGGCTCCATGTTCGAGCGCATGGATCTCGTCACCCGCGAAGAATTCGAAGCGCAGCGCGAGCTGGTGATCAAACTGCGGCAAGAGCTCGCCGAGCTCGAACGCCGCGTCGGGCTGCTGGAAGCCCAGGTCGCCGGCGGCGTGGACGAAGACTGAACCCGCGCCTGCCGCAGGAATGCGGCATCGCTGGGAGGAAAAGCCGGCCTGAGGGCCGGCTTTTTTATTGCCAAGATCTTGACATGTCCATCTGATTCTGGTGCCATGGAGAGGTAAGGATTATGTCATGATGACTCGAGGCCAGGCCGATGTCGATGTAAACGGCACTATGCCGTTGCAGGAAGCGGTGTACCCGCTCTTTTGGGGCAAGAGCGCCGCGGAGGAGTCGGGAGGGGACGGCCATTCCCTGCTTTCCCACCTGCTCGACGTGGCTGCCGTGGCGCGGGTGCTGCTCGAGCGATTCATTCCCCCGCCTGCATTGCAGGAATTCCGGGCCGAGGTGCTCGCCGCGCTCGCCGGCTTGCATGATTACGGCAAGGCGATCCCCGGTTTTCAGGCCAAGTGGCCGCAAGGGCGGGCGCGGTTGGAATCGGCAGGGTTTTCCTTTCGGCCGCCGCAGGCACTGACGCAGGATCGGCACGATCTGGCCACCGCCGCCTTGCTGCCGCGGGAGGCGCACCTTGCCGAGGCGCTCGCCTGCATTCTGGGTGGGCATCACGGCTATCTCGTCCGATTGGGTGAGCGCAAACATGCCGCGCCGAACCGTGAATCCCCCGAATGGCGCGCGGCGCGATGTGCCTTGCTGCGCGACTATCTCGCAGCGCAGGGGCTCGATGCATCCGCCGTGCCGGACGGGGAATTTTTGGAAACCCGGCTCGACGCGGCGCTGTGGCTGGCCGGACTCGTGAGCGTGGCCGACTGGATCGGCTCCAACGACGCCTTCTTTCCTTATGCGGGACGCCCCCCACTCGGTCCGGCCTACTGGCAGGATGCGCAAGAACGTGCCGCTCGTGCCTTGCAGGAACTGGGCTGGCGCGAAACCGTGAGCTTGCTCCGGGATGAACACGCAGGCACGGCCGCCCTTCTTTCCCGCATGACGGGAAAAGCGCTTGCGCCGCGCCCCTTGCAGAGCGCCGTCGAGGAACTGCTGCGCGGGATCGCCGAGCCGCCGCTCGTGCTCATCGAAGCCCCGATGGGTGAGGGCAAGACCGAGGCGGCCTTCCTCGCCTTCTTGCGCCTGCAGCGGCGCTTCGGCCTGCGCGGGTTTTACGTCGGGCTGCCGACGCAGGCGACCGGCAACGCCATGTTCGAGCGCGCGGTACGCTTTTTGCAGGCTTTCGCCGACCGGCACGACGTCCAGCTCGACATCCAGCTCGCGCATGCCGGGGCTGAATTGGTCGAGTCGTATCAGGCGCTGCGTGGCGTCTACGGCGAACCAGGCGAGCACGTTGCCGCGGCGAGCTGGTTCGCCAAGCCCAAACGCGCGCTCCTTTCCCCGTTCGGGGTCGGCACCGTCGATCAGGCGCTCTACGCCGTGCTGCACGTCAAGCACCATTTCGTGCGGCTGTGGGGGCTCGCCCGGCGCGTCGTCATCCTCGACGAAGTGCACGCGTACGATGTCTACACCGGCGGCCTGATCGCGCATCTCTTGCGCTGGCTGAAGCGCATGGGCTGCGCCGTGATCCTGCTCTCGGCCACGCTGCCGCGCGCCAAACGCCAAGAACTCCTCGCCGCCTGGGGCGTCGCCGAAAACGAGGAAAGCGCCTATCCGCGCGTCCTGCTGGCCCAAGGCGGGCGGATTGCATCCCGAACGATCATCGCCCGCGAGCAGGCGCCGATTGCGCTCTGTGCGCTTTCCGAGTTGCTCGAATCCATCGCCGAGACGGCGCGGAATCTGACGGCCGAGGGCGGCTGCATCGCCGTCATCGTCAACACCGTCGACCGCGCGCAAACCCTGTACTCGATGCTCGAAGATACGGTCGGAGATGCGGCCGAAGTGCTCCTCTACCACGCGCGCTTTCCCGCCGACGAACGGCAGGCGATCGAGCAAAAGGTGCTTGCGCGTTTCGGCAAAGAATGCGAGCGGCCAGAACGCGCGATTCTGATCGCTACGCAGGTTGCCGAGCAAAGTCTCGACGTCGATTTCGACGCCATGATCACCGACTTGGCGCCCGTCGACCTCGTGCTGCAACGCGCCGGGCGCCTGCATCGGCACCCGCGTCAGCGCCCCGAAGCGCATCGGGAGCCGGTGCTCTACGTGGCCGGTCTGGCCGGCGAGTCACCGCCCGATCTCACCGCGACGCGCTGGAAGTACGTCTATCAGCCCTACATTTTGCTGCGCAGTTGGCGGCAATTGCGCGAGCGCCCAATCGTTCGGCTGCCTGACGACATCGACTCCTTGGTGCAGGCGGTCTATGACGCTGCACCAGCGGATGAGGGCGCGGAGGTGGCGACGGTGCAGGATCAGGATGCGGCCTATGGCCAATACCTCGCCGAGATGCAGGAAATGCGCCAGCGGATGCA
>JAQUGB010000184.1 GCA_028684345.1 Tepidiphilus sp.
ACATGACCGCTGCCATCGCCTTGCAAGGCGCCGTCAAGCGCTTCGGCGACTTCACGGCGCTCGCCGGCGTAGACCTCACCGTCGAGCGCGGCGAATTCTTTGGCCTGCTCGGACCCAACGGGGCGGGCAAGACCACGCTCATTTCGCTTTTGGCCGGCTTGGCGCGACCCAGCGCCGGCAGTGTGCGCGTCATGGGCTTCGATGTCGTTCGCGACTACCGCCAGGCGCGCCGGGCCATCGGCGTGGTGCCGCAAGAACTCGTCTTCGACCCTTTCTTTACGGTGCGGGAGATCCTGCGCATCCAGTCCGGTTACTTCGGACTCACGCGCAATGAAGCCTGGATCGAGGAACTGTTGCACGGCCTGGGGCTGGCCGACAAGGCCGAGGCCAACATGCGCACCCTCTCGGGCGGGATGAAGCGCCGGGTGCTGGTGGCGCAGGCCCTGGTGCATCGGCCTCCCGTGATCGTGCTCGACGAGCCCACCGCGGGCGTGGACGTCGAGCTGCGCCATGGGCTGTGGCAGTTCATCCAAAAGCTCAACGATCAGGGGCATACGATTCTCCTCACGACCCATTATCTCGAAGAAGCCGAGTCGCTGTGCCATCGCATCGCCATGCTCAAGGCTGGCAGGATCGTGGCGCTCGATACCACCGAGCGGCTGCTCGCGCGCTTTCAGGCCCATGAGCTCGAGGTGCGGCTCGATCGTCCCGAGGCGGCGCTCGCCCTGGGTGGAGTGGCGGGCGAGGATGGCTGGGTACGCATCCCTTTCGAGCACTATGCCGACATCGAAGGTCTGTTGCGTCGTCTGCGCGAAGCGGGTGCCGAGGTGCGCGAGCTGCGCGTGGGTGAGCCGGATCTGGAGCGTGTCTTCGTCGAGGTGATGCGAAGTGCCTGAATGCTTCGGTGCGGGTTTCCGCACGCTCTTCTACAAGGAGGTGATGCGATTCTGGAAAGTGGCATTCCAGACGGTGGCCGCACCCATCCTCAATGCGCTGCTCTTTCTGCTCATCTTCTCCAACGTGCTCGACCGGCACGTGACGACCTATGGCGAGGTGCCTTATACCGCCTTCCTCATCCCAGGGTTGGCGATCATGTCGGTGCTGCAAAACGCCTTCGCCAATTCCAGTTCTTCGCTCATCCAGAGCAAGGTGACGGGCAACATCGTCTTCGTGCTGCTGCCCCCTTTGTCGCACTTGGAATTTTTCTGGGGCTACGCGCTCGCCTGCGTGGTGCGGGGGCTCGCCGTGGGCTTGGGGGTGATCCTGGTGGGGCTCGTCTTCGTCGATCTGCCGCTCGCCGCGCCGCTGTGGGCGCTCGCGTTTGCCGTGATCGGTTCGCTGCTGCTGGGGTCGCTGGGAGTCGTTGCCGGCATCTGGGCGGACAAGTTCGACCAGCTCGCCGCCTTCCAGAACTTCCTCGTCATGCCGCTCACCATGCTCTCGGGGGTGTTCTACTCGATCGCGGCGCTGCCTCCCTTCTGGCAGAAAGTGTCGCACCTCAACCCGTTCTTCTTCCTGATCGACGGCTTTCGCTATGGCTTTTTCGGCCAGGCGGACACCAACCCGTGGGTGAGTCTGCTGGTGTCGCTCGCGGCCACGGCCGTGGTGGTGGCGCTGACGCTCGCCATGCTCGCCCGCGGCTACAAATTGCGTCAATGAACTTTCTGGAGTCCGACATGTACGATCCCAAGGCGATCGAAGCGGCCATCGCGGCCCATCTGCCCTGTCTGCACGTCCAGATCGAGGGCGAGGACGGGGTGCATTTCACCGGCCTCGTGGTGAGCGAGGCGTTTCGCGGCAAGCGCAAGGTGCAGCAACACCAGATGGTCTATCGGGCCTTGGGGCCGGCGATGGGCACGGAGATCCATGCCCTTGCGCTGACGACCCTCACTCCCGAGGAATGGGAAAATCTGCGCGCCGAGCTCGAGTCGCGCGGAAGGGGGTGAGGGTGGACAAACTCGCCATCGTCGGCGGCGTGCGGCTCGCCGGTGAGATCCCCGTCTCCGGGGCGAAGAACGCGGCGCTGCCCATCTTGTGTGCGGCGCTTCTCACCGAGGAGCCGCTCGAGGTCGAGAACGTTCCGCACCTGCGCGACGTCGATACGCTGCTCGCCCTGCTGGCCCGCATGGGTGTGGCGATCGAGCGCGAGGGTTCGACCGTGCGGCTGCAGGCGAAGCGCATCGTCTCTCCTGAAGCGCCCTACGAACTCGTGAAGACGATGCGCGCCTCCATCCTCGTGCTGGGCCCGCTCGTGGCGCGCTGTCACGAGGCCGTGGTGAGCCTTCCCGGCGGCTGTGCCATCGGCGCGCGCCCGGTCGACCAGCACATCAAGGGGCTGCAGGCGCTGGGCGCCGCGGTGCGCGTCGAACACGGCTACATCCACGCCACCACGCCGGGGCTGCGCGGGGCGCGGCTCGTGCCGGATCTGGTCACCGTCACCGGCACCGAGAACTTGCTCATGGCCGCTTGCCTCGCCGAAGGGACGACGGTCATCGAAAACGCCGCGCGTGAACCGGAAGTGAGCGATCTCGCCCGCTGCCTGGTGGCCATGGGTGCGGACATCGACGGCATCGGCACCGACACCTTGCGCGTGCGCGGCGTGTCGCGGCTGCACGGCGCCCGTTACCGCGTCATGCCCGACCGCATCGAGACCGGGACCTATCTGTGCGCCGCGGCCATCACGGGCGGGCAAATCCGGCTCGGCCAGGCCGATCCTGGTTCGCTCGAAGCGGTGCTCGCCAAGCTCGTCGAGGCGGGGTGCCGCATCGAGACCGGCCCCGACTGGGTGGCGCTGCAGGCGCCGGCGAGGCTGCGCGCCGTAGACGTGCGCACCGCCCCGTATCCGGGCTTTCCCACCGACATGCAGGCGCAATTCATGGCGCTCGATACGGTGGCCGAGGGCAGCGGGGTCATCCGCGAGACCATTTTCGAGAACCGCTTCATGCACGCCGTCGAGCTGCAGCGGCTCGGAGCCGACATCCGCATCGACGGCAACACCGCCGTGGTCACCGGCGTGGCGCGGCTCGACGGGGCCGCCGTCATGGCGACCGACCTGAGGGCATCCGCCGGGCTGGTCGTGGCCGCGCTCAAGGCCGAGGGCGAGACGATCATTGAGCGCATCTATCATCTCGATCGCGGCTACGAACGGATCGAGGAAAAGCTGGGGACCCTGGGCGCCCAGGTGCGCCGCATCCGGTAGAATCGAGGCATGGAACGGATCACGCTCGCGCTCTCCAAAGGGCGCATCTTCACCGAGACGCTGCCGCTGCTCGCGGCGGCCGGCATCGTGCCGCAAGATGACCCCGAAACCTCGCGCCGGCTCATCCTCGAAACCAATCGCCCCGAGGTGCGGCTGCTGATCGTGCGCGCCACCGACGTGCCCACCTACGTCCAGTATGGGGCGGCGGACCTG
>JAQUGB010000185.1 GCA_028684345.1 Tepidiphilus sp.
CGCTTCTCGGTCGTGCTGCACGACGTGGCGCCGGCCACTTGGCCGCTTTATGCCGACTTCGCCGCGCGCGCGACGGCGCTGGGTGTGCCATTGACCCTCTTGGTGGTGCCTGACTACCACGGGCAAGGGACGTTCGACCGGGATCCCCGTTTCTGTGCCGCGATCGAGCGGGAACTGGCGGGCGGCGGCGAGGCGGTGTTGCACGGGTATTACCACGCCGATGAGCTGCCCTGCCATGGACCTATCGATTTCGTGCGCCGGCGCATCTTTACCCACGAGGGGGAATTTGCCGCGCTCCCCGAGCATGAGGCCCAAGCACGGCTCGAATGGGGCCTCGCGCTCTTCGCGCGCCTGGGCTGGCCGGTGGAGGGGTTCGTTGCGCCGGGTTGGCTTTTGGGAGAAGGCGCCTGGCGTGCTCTCGCGCGTACACCCTTGCGCTATACCAGCTCGCCGCGGCGGGTGTATGTTCGTGCGGGTGCGGGGTGGCGCTCGATCGAGGCGCCCAGCCTCGTGTGGAGCGCCCGCAGCGGCTGGCGTCGCCTCGTTTCGCAGGTGGTCAATGAGCGCTGGTTGAGGCGCAGCGCGAGCCGCCCCTGGCTGCGCCTGGGACTGCATCCGGTGGATATGCGCCGCAAGCGCTCGCGCCGTTTCTGGGAGCGGGCGATGCTCGCGCTGCTGGCCGAACGAACGCCGTGCACCAAGGGTGAAGCGCTTCGCAGTCTGGCGCCGTTACAGCAGGGCGGCGACGGCGGCGTACTCGTCGCGCAGCAAGCGCAGGCAGCGGGCGACGCCGTGCGCGCCCTCTAGGGCAAGCGCTGCCACGTAGGGGCGGCCGACGAGCACGGCCGACGCGCCCAGTGCCAAGGCTTTGGCGACGTCACTGCCGCGGCGCACGCCGCCATCGAAGAGGACCGTCATCCGTTTGCCCGTGGCTCGTGCGAGCGGGGCAAGCCGTGCAAGGCTCGCGGGGGCGGCGTCGAAGGTGCGCCCGCCGTGATTGGAGACGACGAGGCCGTCGTAACCCAGCCGCGCCAATGCGTCGGCGTCTTCTTCGTGCAGCACGCCTTTGGCAAGGAGGGGCTGCCGCACGTGATCGCGTAGCCAGGCGAGATCGTCATGCGTCGGAGCGAGGGCGAGGAGGGCCGCCAGTTCGTGCGTGCGCTGCGTCGGCGCCTGGGGGTCGAGGTTGGCCGGTACCGCCTGAGGCGGCAAGCGGAAACCGCTACGCCACAGACGCCAGCGCAAGCCCCCGATGGGCGCATCCAGGGTGATCATCCAGGCTTCGGGGCGCAGCGCCGCGGCGCGCTCGATGAGCCGAGCAGTGGCGGCGCGATCGCCCTGCCAGTAGATCTGGAACCACAGCGGTTCTTCTTCGACGAGCCGGCGCAGTTGCGGCCAGGGGGTGCTCGCCAGGCTGGAGACAATGGGCGTGACGCCCTGCGCCAGCGCTGCGAGGACGCTCGCCGCCTCGCCGTCGGGATGGAAGAGCCGCTGGTGTGCGATCGGCGCGAGCAGCAGCGGCGAGGCGTGGCGCCGGCCGAACAGGGTCGGACCGTTTGGCGGGGCGGGAGGCGTTTCGCGCACGAAACGGGGGATGAGGGTGGCGGCGTCCAGCGCCTCGCGGTTGCGCCGCGCCGCCAGTTCGGCTTCGGCCCCGCCGAAGAGGTAGGCGGCGACGTCCGGCGCCAGCCGCCGTTGCGCGAGCTCGAGGTAGTCTTCGGCGCACACGGGCGCAGGAGTGTCGGACACGGCTAGACGCTCCAGCGCCGCAGAAGGTTGTGGTAGATCGTGGAGAAGCGCGCGGCGAGCGCGCCCTCCCCGTGTTCGCTGCGCAGCGTGAGGGTGGCCATGTCGAGCTCGAAGAGCATTCGCCGCTCGACCGGATCGGGCACCAGGCTCTGGAACCACATGAAGGAGGCGAGCCGCTCGCCCCGGGTGACCGGCGTGACCTCGTGCAGCGAACTGGCGGGGTAGATGACGATGGAACCGGCCTTGCCCTTGACGCGCTGCGTGCCGAAGAGATCGTGGATCACGAGCTCGCCTCCGTCGTATTCCTCCGGTGCGCTGAAAAAGAGGGTGGCCGAGACGTCGGTGCGTAGTTTTCGTTCGCCGACGAGGCGGATGGCGGCGTCGACGTGGGGCCCGTAGCGTTCGCCTTCGCCGAGCGCGCGATAGCGGTTGAACTGCGGCGGGAAGATGTCGCGCGGCAGGACGGCCGAAAAAACGAGCGGCTCGCGCTCGAGCGCCTGCAGCACCAGCTGGCGCAAGGGGGCTAGAGTGGGGCAGTCTTCGGCGATCTGCAGGTTGTTCTTGACCTCGCGCGCGAGCGGCCCGGCGGTGCTGCGGCCATCGACCCAGCGTGCCTGGGCGAGCAGCGTGCGGGCCTGTTCCACTTCCGCGGCGGAGAGGACTTCGTCGATCGTCAGGAGCATAGCGTCTTCCGTGAGAGGAGGCGGGGCCTCGAGCCCCGCCGAAAGCTCAGAACTTGAACTCGGCAGTGAGGATCACCGCCCGGTCGGTGCCGGGAACGACGAAGCCGCCGTTGTCGTAGAGGGAATCATAATAGACCTTGTCGAAGAGGTTGCGCACGTTCATGCGTACCGTGTAGGAGGGTTGCTCGTAGGCGAGCATGGCGTCCCAGCGGGTGTAGGAGGGGGCGACATTGGGCGAGAACTTGCCGTTCACGAAAGGTCCGTTGGCGGCCATGGGGTTGTAGCCATAGCGCTCGCCCTTGGTCTCGGCACCCAGACCGGCTTTCCAGTGGGGCATGAAGCGGTAGGTGGTCCACAGGTTGAAGGTGTAGTCGGGCGTGTTGCGCGGCTGCTTTCCCTTGAGGCGCGGGTCGGCGCCGGGGGCGACTTTGAGGATCTCGGCGTCCATCAGGGTCAGGCCGGCGAAGACTTCCCAGCGCTCGGTGATGCGGCCGGCGGCTTCGAGCTCCAATCCGTCGGTGCGGCGCTTGCGGGTGAGGATGGCGCCGGTGGTCTCGAGATCGGTATTGCGCTCCCAATCCTTGGTGGCGCGAAAGAGCGCGGCGCGCAGCGAGAGATCGCCTTCGAAGAGCATCCACTTGGCCCCGAGTTCGACCACGTCGCTGCGCTCGGCCGGATATTCGCCGCCCGAGAGCTGATAGAGATCGGCGGTGGGGCTGAAACTGTCGGACCACGAGAGGTAGTAGTGCTGGTTGGCGGTGGGCATCCACGACAGGCCGGCGCGGTAGCTGTTCTCGCCGTAGTCGAGGCTGGGGGAATTGACGTTGCTGTAGTCGGCGGAGAGCTCGTCGCGACGCATGCCCAGGGTGAGTTTCCAGCCGGGCAGGAATTCGATCGTGTCCTGGGCAAGCAGCGCATAGCTGTCGCCGGTGAAGTCGG
>JAQUGB010000186.1 GCA_028684345.1 Tepidiphilus sp.
GTATCGTGCTCGCCGGCGGCTGCGAGACGGGTTGGATGTACCGGGCCATGGAAGGGCAGATGCATTTCTGGGTGGTGGGCGTGGGCAACGTGATCGGGGGAACGATCGTGGCCGTGTTCTGGGACGAACTGGGCGGCGCGCTCGCCCTGCCCTACCCCAAACTGAACCTGCTCGAGCTCTTCGGCCCCGTAGGTGGGCTACTCGTCACCTATCTCGGCCTGGCACTCTCGCTCGCCCTCGTCGCCGCCAATGCCCGGCGGTTCTCTCATGCAAGGAAAACTCGATGAATACCGAACGCAAACCGGATCTGTCGCTCGACCTGCGCGGCGAGCATTGTCCCTACAACGCCATCGCCACCCTCGAGACCCTGCGCACCATGCAGCCGGGGCAGCTCCTGGAGGTGGTGACCGATTGTTCCCAGTCCTTCCATGGCATCCCCGAAGATGCCACGCGCCATGGCTACCATTGCCTGGCGGTGGAGCAGCATGGGCCGCTCTTTCGCTTCCTCATCGAGGTGCCAGCGTCGACGTGAGCGATATGGATCGAGCCGTGCTCTGATTCCTCTGGATTAAACGATCCTACGTCAGGAGGGATCGAAAGTGATCGATTTTTACGCCGGCTCTACGACATTTGCGTGAGCGATCGCGCTGCTGGGGAGGTACGATCCGCATTTTGTAATATACTGAAGAAAGAAACAAGGCTTCGATCGATGAGAGGAGAGGGAGATGAAAGACGAAGAACGACAAGACGACGTGCTGGCGCAGGGGCACGTGCCCTGCGATCGGCGCCGTTTTTTGTCCTTGGGCGTGGGCGGAGCGCTGCTCGCCGCGGGATTGTCCGCCCCGGTGCAGGCTGCCGAGCGCCTGAAGAGCTCGGCGCGTATCGTGATCGCGGGGGCCGGCGCCGCCGGGCTTGCCGCGGCGGCCCGTCTGGCGGCTCGGCTGGATGGGGCCAAGATTACGCTCATCGACGCACGCAAGGAGCACCTCTACCAGCCGGGATACACGCTGGTGGCCGCTGGCATCAAGCCGCAGAATTACGTCGTGGTTGGCCGCACGGCCGATTTCGTGCCGCGTGGCGTCGAGCTGCTCGAGGAATCCGTGGCCGAGTTCGATCCGGAAGGCAATCGCGTGGTCACGAGTTCGGGTAAGACGATAAATTATGACTATCTCATCGTGACCACTGGCCTCAAGCTCGATTACGACGCGCTCGAAGGAATGGACGTGTCGCGCATCGGCAAGGATGGCCTGGGCAGCGTCTATCACAGTCCGGCTGCGGCGGCGGCCACCTGGGCTCTGGTCGACGACTTCACCCGTCGCGGCGGTGTGGGCGTGTTCTGCCGTCCGGCCACCGAGATGAAGTGCGCCGGCGCTCCGCTCAAGCATACCTTCATCACCGAGGATTATTTCCGCCGGCGCGGCACCCGCGGCAAGACCGAGCTCATCTATCACGCGCACAACAAGGCCTTGTTCAGCGTGCCTATCGTCAGTGAAAAAGTGCGCATGCTCTTTCGCGAGCGCGGCATCAAGACGCGCTACGATCACGTGCTCACCGGCATCGACATCGGGCGGCGCATCGCGGTGTTCACCACGCCGCAGGGCAAGGTGGAGCAGCCCTACGATTTCATCAATGTCATTCCGCCGATGCGTGCGCCCGATCCCGTGCGATTCAGCCCTCTGGCATGGCAGACGGGAGACTTTGCGGCCGACGGCTGGATGGAGGTCGATCGCGCCACCTTGCGCCACAAGCGCTTTCCCAACGTCTTCGGCGTGGGGGACGTGGCCGGCGTGCCCAAGGGCAAGACGGCGGCGAGCGTGAAGTGGCAGGTGCCGGTGGCGGTGGATCATCTGCTTGCCGATCTGGCCGGCGGCAAGAGTGAGCAGCGCTATGAAGGCTACACGTCTTGTCCCTTGATCACGCAGCTGGGGCGCGCGATGCTGGTGGAGTTCGACTACGAGAACAACCTCGTGCCGTCGTTTCCCGGCGTGGTGGCACCGCTCGAAGAGTTGTGGGTGACCTGGGTGATGAAGACGATGGCGCTCAAGCCGACCTACGTGGCGATGCTGCGGGGCCGCGCCTGAAGGGCGCTTGCGCAACGGGAGAGGGCAATGAAAGAATTCGATCCGCTGGTGATTCTGGCCGTGTTCCAGGAGATGCTGGGATTTTGGTTGTGGGTGCTGTTGCTGTTGGCCATAGGGGGGATTGTCGCCTTCCTCGTCCTGTGGATTCGCGAGCAGCACCTGGTGAGCCGCCGTCTGGTGCAGTCGGAGGCGGTCGGCTTGCTGGGCGGAGTGCTGGCGCTCGTGATCATGGCGAAGGTCTCGTCTTCGGGCTTCACCGATGCCGGCGGTCCGCTCGACTGGCTTTTGGTCGGAGTGATCTACGGCATCGGTTTCATCGGCACCGTCATCCTGGTGTATGCCCTCATGGGCTGGTGGGACCAGTTCCGCCGGCAGTCCTGAGCCCGGGGGCGCTTCAATTGCGCTGTCGCGCGGCGCGCACTTCGTCGGGGCGCAGCGCGGCGGCGTATTTGTCGAGCACGCCGTTGATGAACTTGTGCCCGTCGGTGCCGCCGTAGCGCTTGGTGAGTTCGATCGCCTCGTTGAGGATCACTTTGTAGGCGGTCTCAGGGTGGGCGTGCAGCTCCACCGCGGCGATGAGCAGCACCGCGTGCTCCACCGGCGAGAGCTCTTCGACGCGCCGGCGCAGGAAAGGGGTGAGCTCGGCGCGCCAGAGATCGGCGCGGGAGACGGCGCCGCGCAGCAGCTCCAGCATCAATTCGTGATCGGCCGCAGGAAAGTCTTCGTCCTGGGCGAGCTGCGCTTCGATCTGGGCGAGCGGGTTGTCGGACAAGAGCCACTGGTAGGTGCCTTTGAGGGCGAGTTCGCGCGCGAGCCGCCGACGTTGGCGGCGTGGGGCGCGGTCTTCTTCGGTGAGAGCGAGAGATTCTTCGTTCATTGGATCGCTTTACACAAGTTGGCCATTTCCACGGCAGCGCGGGCGCAGTCGCGCCCTTTCTCGCTCATGCGCGCGAGCGCCTGCTCGTCGGTGTCGGTGGTGAGCACGCCGTTGGCGATCGGCAGTCCCAGGTCGAGCGCGACGCGGGTGATGCCGGCGCCCATCTCGTTGGAGACGAGCTCGAAGTGGTAGGTCTCGCCGCGGATGACGGCGCCGAGCGCGATGAGCGCGTCGAAGCGCCCCGTGCGGCCGAAGGTCTGCAGGGCGAGCGGCAGTTCGAGCGCGCCGGGGACGGTGGCCAGGCGCACGTCGACCGGATCCACGCCCAGGCGGCGCAGCTCGGCGACGCAGGCCGACAGCAGCCCCTCGCCGATATCCTGGTTGAAGC
>JAQUGB010000187.1 GCA_028684345.1 Tepidiphilus sp.
ATGTAGGCCGAGCGGGACAGGAAGGTGAGCGGCGTGAGCGGCACGTAGTTGGCCGGGGTCTTGTCCAGCCCCATCTCATAGGGGTTGACCGTCATGTCGTTCTCCTGGGTGGTTGAGTGTTTCGGAAAGCGGGTCGAGGCGCAGCGGCATGCCGACGCTCGCCCAGTGCACGGTCTCGTCTTCGAGGGCGGCGCGGGTGAGCGGATGGCGTCGCAGGAAAGCAGCCGGCAATTGTAAGGCATAGCCCTTGCCTTCGCGCCTCGCGCGCAGGCGCTCGAAGCACTTGCCGTCGCGGGCCCGGTGCAGCACGGCGGCGATGCGCAGCGCGAAGATGAGATCCCACTGCGGCGAACCGGGAGGAAGTTCGGCGAGCCGTTCGAGCTTGCCGCGATGGCTCAAGACGAGGCGAGCGAGTTGTGCCTGCTCCATGCGGGAAAAACCCGGCATATCGGCGTGCGCGAGGATGTAGGCGCCGTGCTTGTGATGACTGGCGTGGGCAATGGATAGCCCGATTTCATGCAGACGCGCTGCCCACGAGAGCATTCGTCGGTCGGGGTGCTCCTCGAAGGCGAGCTCGGGCCGCAAATCGAGCGCGAGGCCGAGGGCGGTCGTCTCTACACGGCCGGCGTGCAGACGATCCACGCCATAGCGTTCCATGAATCGCTCGACCGAGGATTCGCGGATGTCCTGGTGGTGATGGCGACCGAGCAAATCGTAGAGGACGCCCAGGCGCAAAGCCCCTTCGGAGAATCGCATCGATTCCAGGTCCAACACCTCGAAAGCCGCGGCCATGATCGCCACCGCCCCGGGAAAAACCGGCTGGCGATCGCGTTTTAGCCCTTTGAGCCGGGCGAGGGCGTCGATCGAACCCAGGTCTACCAGGGCCTTGACCAGCTGCTTCAGCCCATTGCGCGTAATTTCGTCTCGACTCCACCCCTGGGCGACGAGCACGTCGCGGATCGCCTTGGCCGATCCGCTAGAACCCGCGGCCCTCTCCCACCCCAAGGTCCGGAAGGGGTGCGCGATCGCCTCGATCTCCTTGGCGGCCGCGAGCCGCGCCGCGCGAAAGCGCCCCTCGGTGATTTTGCCATCGGGGAAGAAACGCAGGCTATGAGAGACGCAGCCCATGTAGAGACTTTCGAGCAAAATGGGCTGAAAACCGCGGCCGATGATCACCTCGGTCGAGCCGCCACCGATGTCGATGACGAAGGTTTGACGCTGGGGATCGGGCACGGCATGCGCCACGCCCAAGTAGATGAGGCGTGCCTCTTCCCTTCCGGAAATGATCTCGATGGCATGGCCGAGCACCCCTTCTCCCTGAAGGACGAATTCAGGGGCATTGCGTGCCACCCGCAGGGCATTCGTGCCCACGGTGCGCACCGCCTCGGGAGGAAATCCCCGAAGCCGCTCGGCGAATCCAGCCAAAGCCGCCAAGCCGCGGGCGAAGGAGGCTGCATCCAGCCGCTTGTCGGCTCCGAGTCCAGCAGCAAGGCGCACCGAGACTTTGAGGTCATCGACGGGGTAGAGCAGATCCCCGTCTACGCGGGCGATTTCGAGGCGAAAGCTGTTCGAGCCGAGATCGACGGCAGCCAGATGAGAGAACAAACCTGGACCCTCGGGCAATGAAGGAGGGAATTGTAACGCCGATGCGATGGAAGAGGATGCGGGAACGCGATATGATCCAGGTGAAAAGTAATCCACCCGCATCGATCCCGGAGCGACGCATGCCCGCATTCCTCCAGCGACCGCCGAAGACCTTTCCCTCGGAACACTTCTTCAACCGTGACCTGTCGCTATTGCAGTTCCAACGCCGCGTGCTCTCCAATGCCGCCGAGCCAGCGGTACCGCTGCTCGAGCGTCTGCGTTTTCTGTGCATCGTCTCGAGCAACCTCGACGAATTCTTCGAGATCCGCGTCGCAGGTCTGAAAGAGCAACGGCGCCAGGGAGTGACCCGCCCCGGCATCGACGGCATCCCGATCGAAGAGTTGCTCGAGCAGATCAGCGCCGGGGTTCATTCCATCGTCGCGCGGCAATACGCCTTGCTAAACCATGAAATCCTGCCGGCTCTGGCCCGGGAAGGGATCGTCTTCCTGCGCCGAAACGAGTGGAACGAGGCACAACGGCGCTGGATCGAGGAATACTTCCGCACCCAGGTGCAGCCGCTGCTCACCCCCATCGGGCTCGATCCGGCGCACCCCTTCCCCCGCGTGCTCAACAAGAGCCTGAACTTCGCCATCGAGCTCGAGGGAACCGACGCCTTCGGACGCGCCTCGGGACGCGCCATCGTGCAGGCGCCGCGGGCGCTGCCGCGCGTCATCCGCCTGCCCAAAGAGGTGAGCGAACACCCATACACCTTCGTCTTCCTCTCGGCGGTGATCCACGAGCACGTGCATCTGCTCTTTCACGGCATGGAGATCAAGGGCTGCTACCAGTTCCGCGTCACCCGCAACTCCGACCTCTTCCTCGACGAGGAAGAGATCAAGGATCTGCGCGACACGCTCAAAGAAGAACTCCAGCACCGCCACTTCGGCGACGCGGTGCGGCTGGAGGTGGCGGAGAATTGTTCCGAGCAGATGGCGCAGTTCCTGCTGGAGCATTTCCACCTCACGCCCAAGGACCTCTACCGCGTGCCCGGCATCGTCAATCTGGTGCGCCTCATGTCCATTCCCGACCTGGTCGACCGGCCGGACCTGAAGTATCGCCCGTTCCAACCCCGCATCCCGCGCGAGCTCTCGCGGCCGCTGGACATCTTCCGCGTCTTGCGCCGCCAGGACGTCTTGCTGCACCATCCCTACGAGAGCTTCGAGCCGGTGATCAACTTCCTCAAGGTGGCGGCCGACGATCCCAACGTGATGGCCATCAAGATGACGGTGTATCGCACCGGTACCGACTCGGTGCTGATGGAGCACCTCATTCGCGCCGCGCAACGGGGCAAGGAAGTGACGGTGGTGCTGGAGCTGATGGCGCGATTCGACGAAGAAGCCAACATCCAATGGGCGAACCGCCTGCACGACGCCGGGGCACACGTGGTCTATGGCATCTTCGGGTTCAAGACGCACGCCAAGCTCTTGATGATCGTGCGCCGCGAGGAAGGCAAACTGCGACGCTACTGCCACCTCGGCACGGGCAACTATCATCCCCGCACCAGCCGTCTCTACACCGACTTCGGCCTGATGACGGCCGACGAGGTCATCGGGCAGGACGTCTCCGAGATCTTCGATTCGATCACCGGTCTGGGCAAGCCGGGCAAGCTGCATCATCTGTGGCAGGCGCCCTTCGCTCTGCACGAGAACGTGCTCGCGCACATCCGCGCCGAAGCCGACGCCGCC
>JAQUGB010000188.1 GCA_028684345.1 Tepidiphilus sp.
TCCATCCCGCTCGCGGCCATCGAGCCTTTCCTCGTGCGTCCGCAGGTGATCGATCAAAAAACGCTGGAAAACTCCGGACGTATCGTCGGGCTGGAAGATGGCCGCTGGATGGCCGGCGCCGGAGACGTTGCCTTTGCCATCGGCGTGCCCGAGGATACCCGGCTCGTACAGCTCTTCCGCCCTGCCGAGCCGCTCCATGCCCGTGACGGCAAAACCCTAATCGGCTACGAGGCCCGCTACCTGGGTACCGCCAAGGTGGAACCGAACGACGACCCTCGCCTCGGCACCGTATTGCGGCTCCAGCAAACGAACGAAGCGATACAGCCGGGCGATGCGCTGATCGCGTCGCAAAAAGAAACGTTGGTCAATTTCGTCCCCCGTGCGCCGGAGCACGACGTAGATGCCCGGATCATCAAACTCTACCAAGGCTCGCTCGCGGCCGGGCGTCTCGACGTCATTCTTCTCGACCAAGGCGAGGCCCAGGACCTGGCGCCGGGTCACGTGCTCGCCCTGTGGCGCGTTCGCCCTCCGGTCACCGATGAGGAAAATCGCAACACCAAAGTCTTCCTGCCCGAAGAGCGCTACGGCGTGGCCTTCGTCTTCCGCGTCTTCGAACGCATGTCCTACGCCCTCGTGATGGAGACCGAGAAACCGGTCCGTGTCGGGGATGCCGCCCGTACGCCCTGAAGACCGGGAAGAGGCGAGGAGCTGGCTCGACTTCACGTTGCGCCGGCTCTCGCCGTCCGTCCAGCGCAAGCTCCTGGCGCGCTTCGGTGCGCCGGATTCCGTGCTCGCCCAGCCGCTCTCCACGGTGCGCGCCGAATTCGGTGCCGAAGTGGCCCAGGCGCTCGCCGCCGCGCCGCCCTCCGAGGCGATCGAGACGGCGCTCGCCTGGCTCGACGACGTCCGCCATCACCTCCTCACCCTCGCCGACGCCGCCTATCCCCAGAATCTGCTCGCCCTCGCCGACGCCCCGCTCGTGCTCTACGTCGTGGGCGATCCAGGAACGCTCATCCGGCCCGCCGTGGCGATCGTCGGTGCGCGCCGCGCCACGCCCGGGGGGCTCGAGAACGCCCGCGCCTTTGCCCGAGCGCTCGCCGAGCGTGGCTTCGTGGTGGTCAGCGGCCTCGCCCTGGGAGTGGACGCCGCCGCCCACGAAGGCGCGCTCGAGGCCGAGGACGGCAGGACGGTGGCCATCGTCGGCACCGGCGCCGACCGCGTCTATCCGGCCAAGCACCGCGGGCTCGCGCACCGCATCGCAGAGCGTGGTGCGATCGTGAGCGAGTTTCCGCTGGGCACTGCCGCCCAGCCCTATCATTTTCCGCGGCGCAACCGCCTCATCGCGGCGCTCGCGCGCGGCACGCTGGTGGTGGAGGCAGCGCCGGACAGCGGCTCGCTCATCACGGCGCGCCTTGCCGCCGAGCTCGGGCGCGACGTCTTCGCCATTCCCGGTTCGATCCACAATCCGCTCGCGCGCGGCTGCCACCGCCTCATCCGCGAAGGCGCCAAACTCGTCGAGCGCGTCGACGACCTCCTCGAAGAATGGCCCGATCTGGCCTCGCCCGGCGCCCTCGTTCCGCCAGAACCCGCGCCCGCGCCTTCCGACGAAAGCGACCCGCTCCTTGCCGCCCTGGGGCACGATCCGGTCGATTTCGACACCCTGATGCATCGCACGGGCTTGACGAGCGAGGCACTCTCGGCCATGCTGTTACCGCTGGAACTCGACGGCGCCGTCGTGCGCCTGCCGGGCGGCCGCTACCAACGCACCCGCTGAAGGAATTCCCCATGTTCGATGTCCTCGTCTATCTCTTTGAAAACTATGCCGGACCCAACGAGGCGCCGAAGGATCCAGACGAGCTGCGCGCACGGCTTGCCGATGCCGGGTTCGAGGGCGACGAGATCGACGAGGCGCTCTCCTGGCTCGATACGCTGCGCAACGGCGAAGCCCTTTCCCCTTCGTGGCGCATCCCGCCCGCCGGCGGCAGCGTGCGCATCTTCACCGAAGAAGAACGGCAAGTCCTGGGAACCGCCGGGCAGAACCTGGTCTACTTCCTACAACGCCACGGCGCCATCGACGAGGCGCTGCGAGAAACCCTCATAGACCGCGCCCTGGAATTCGGCGCGACACCGCTCGATCCGGACGATTTCAAGGTGCTCGCGCTGATGGTGCTGTGGCAGCATGAACGGGAACTCGATCCCCTCGTCGTCGACGAACTGCTGCGCGTCGAAGACGACGAAGACGCCGAACCGCCGCGGCTGCACTGAACCCATGGGCAAGAAACTCATCATCGCCGAAAAACCCTCCGTCGCGCAGGACATCGCCCGCGCGCTCGGAGGCTTTCACAAGGAAAAGGACTACTGGGAGTCCGAACAGTACGTCCTCTCCTCGGCCGTCGGTCATCTGCTCGAACTCAAGGCGCCAGAGGAATACGAAGTCAAGCGCGGCAAGTGGAGCTTCGCCAACCTGCCGGTGATTCCGCCGCGCTTCGATCTGCAACCCATCGCCAAGAGCGAGGACCGGCTCAAACTCCTGCTGCGCCTTGCCAAGCGCAAAGACGTCGACGGGCTCATCAACGCCTGCGACGCCGGGCGCGAGGGCGAGCTCATCTTCAACTACATCGTGCAGTACGGCAAGATCGACAAGCCCGTGCAGCGCCTGTGGTTGCAATCGATGACGCCGCAGGCGATCCGCGAAGCCTTCGCCCACCTGCGCTCGGCCGAGGAAATGGAAGGGCTGCGCCAGGCTGCCGTGAGCCGCGCCGAGAGCGACTGGCTCATCGGCATCAACGGCACGCGCGCCATGACCGCCTTCAACTCCAAGTCGGGGGGCTTTCATCTCACCACGGTGGGCCGGGTGCAGACGCCCACGCTCGCCATGGTCGTCGAGCGCGAGCGCCAGATCCGCGCCTTCCGGCCCCGCCCCTACTGGGAAGTGGAAGCCACTTTCCGCGCCGCGGCGGGCACCTACACTGGCCGCTGGTTCGACGAAAAATTCAAGAAGCCCGAGGGCGACGAGCACGCCAGCCCCTACCGCCTGTGGGAGCGCGAGCGCGCCGAAGCCATCCGCGCGCGCGTCCTGGGCCAGCCGGGCGTGGTCGAAGAAACCGCCAAGCCCAGCACGCAGATTTCGCCGCCGCTCTTCGACCTCACCAGCCTGCAGCGCGAGGCGAATGCCCGCTTCGGCTTCTCCGCGCGCAACACGCTCGCCATTGCCCAGGCGCTCTACGAGCGGCACAAAGCGCTCACCTATCCCCGTACCGACGCCCGGGCGCTACCCGAGGACATGATCGGCACCGTGCGCGAGGTGCTGGCGCAGCTGC
>JAQUGB010000189.1 GCA_028684345.1 Tepidiphilus sp.
AGGGCGAGCGGCAGTTCGAGCGCGCCGGGGACGGTGGCCAGGCGCACGTCGACCGGATCCACGCCCAGGCGGCGCAGCTCGGCGACGCAGGCCGACAGCAGCCCCTCGCCGATATCCTGGTTGAAGCGGCTCATCACCACCGCGATGCGCAGACCCCGGCCGTCGAGGTTTTCATCATATTCGAAGATGTCGTCGTAACGGGCCATGGTTCATCCTTTCGCGGCAGGGGGATCTTCGAAGCCGGTGATCTCCAGCCCGAAGCCGGAGAGGTTGGGAAAACTCATCGGGTGCGACAGCAGGCGCATCTTGCCCACGCCCAGTGCGTGCAGGATCTGTGCGCCCACCCCGACCAGCCGCGGATCCCAGGCACGTCGGCGCGCCGGCGTTTGCGTGAGCACTTCGAGCAGTTCCTGGCCGCTTTGCGGGCGGTGCAGCATGACCATGACCCCGGCCGGGCTCGATGCGATGCGGCGCAGCGCCTCGGGCACTGGTACCGAGTGTCCTGGGGCTTCGGGAGCGAGGAAGTCGAGCACCGAGATGGGTTCGTGCACCCGCACCAGGGTTTCGCGGCTCGCCTCGATCGTGCCGTGGGTGGCGGCGAAATGCACTTCGCCCGTGGTCTCGTCCTGGAAGGCGTAGAGGGTGAAGTCGCCATAGGGGGTGGACACGGCCCGCTCGGCCGCCTTGCGCACCAAGGTCTCGGTACGCAAGCGGTATTCGATGAGGTCGCGGATGGCGCCGATCTTCAGGCCGTGTTTCTTGGCGAATTCGATGAGATCGGGCAGGCGCGCCATCGAGCCGTCTTCGTTGAGGATCTCGCAGATGACGGCGGCGGGCTCGAAGCCGGCCAGTTGTGCCAGATCGCAGCCGGCCTCGGTATGTCCGGCACGGATGAGCACGCCGCCTTTTCTTGCCATGACGGGGAAGATGTGTCCCGGCTGGACGATGTCTTCCGGCTTGGCATGGCGGGCCACGGCCGCGCGCACGGTCTGCGCCCGGTCGTGCGCCGAGATGCCGGTGGTCACCCCGCGCGCGGCCTCGATCGAGGTGGTGAAGGCGGTCTCATAGGGGGAGCGGTTGTCCTGCACCATGAGTTTGAGGCCAAGCTGCTTGCAGCGCTCCTCCGTGAGCGTCAGGCAGATGAGGCCGCGGCCGTATTTGGCCATGAAGTTGATCGCCTCGGGGGTGACGCATTCGGCCGCGAGCACGAGATCGCCCTCGTTTTCCCTCGCTTCGTCATCGACAAGGATCACCATGTGGCCTTGGCGGATCTCGTCGATGATGGTCTCGACGGGGCTGATCCCTTCGCTCGTGGCGGCGAGCGTCGTTACGGTCGTGTCGTTCATGGGGTGGGGTTCCTCGCGGCGTATTCGAGCACGCGCGCGCAGTAGCGCGCGAGCGGGTCGACTTCGAGATTGACGCGCGCGCCGGGCGAGAGATTCTTGAGCGTGGTCACCGCCAGCGTGTGCGGAATGAGGTTGATGGAAAAAATGCAGGAGCCGTCGGGCTCGTCGCGCACGGCGTTGACGGTGAGGCTGACGCCATCGACGGCCACCGAGCCTTTGCGGGCAAGAAAAGGGGCGATCGCCGCCGGGGCGTGGATCTCGAGTAGCGTGCTACCGCCCACGGGCGCGAAGCGCTCGACGAAGCCGATGCCATCGACGTGGCCGGTGACGAGATGTCCGCCGAGCGCATCGCCCAGGCGCAGGGCTTTTTCGAGGTTGAGCTCGCGGCCGGGTTCGTTCAAGCCCACCGAGCAGGCGAGCGTCTCGCCCGAGACGTCGTATTCGAGCACCGTCCCCTGCCGCGCCACCACGGTCAGGCACACGCCGCTGTGGGCGATGCTGTCGCCCAGGCGGACGTCTTCGAGCTCGAGCGCGCGCGAATCGACGGCGATACGCACGCCATCGGCGAGCGGCGTGACGGCGACCAGGCGTCCGATGCCCATCACGATCCCGGTAAACATGGCATTCTCGCAGATCGGGCAAAAATGGGATTTTACGGGAAAGCCGCGGATTGCGGGGTAAAATCGGCCAAACCCTGTAGGAGTAGAACCATGGCTCGCAATCAAGTTCCGCCGATGGATCCGGCCTCTCTCTACCGCGAGGAGCTCTATCTCGATCGCCGGGTCGGCTCGATCCGCCGGCTGATTCCCGTCACCGCCGAGGGCGCACCCGACCCCGCCCGGACGGAAGTCTTCAACGGCTCGATCACCGTGATGACCCCCATGGGGGCTTTGCCCATCAGCTTCGAGATCGCGGCGAAGACGCTCGCCGAGGCGGTGGCCGGTTTTGCCGCGGCCGCCGAGAAAAAGATCGAGGAGACGATGGACGAGCTGCGCCGCCTGGAGCTGGAACAGTCTTCGCTGCTCGCGCAGAGCGCGCTGGCCGGCACCGACCTGCGCGGCGGCGGCCCCGGCGGGGCGGGCGGCTTGGGCGGTCTGGGCGGCGGGGGTGGGCTCATCGTGCCCTGATGCACGTCGCGCTGCGCCCTCATCCCGAGTCCGTGGTGCGCGGCGAGTTCGCCCTGGGGGTCGAGCTCGAGCGCCGGGACGGGGCGCTTCTGCTCGGCTACACCCTGCTGGGGGAACTGGATCGGCTGCGCATCCCCGATGCCGGCGCGGTTCTGCCGCCGCAGCGGTTGTGGGCGCACACCTGCTTCGAGCTCTTTCTCGCCCGTGAAGGCGGCGGGAGTTACCGCGAATTCAACTTCTCGCCTAGCGGCCAATGGGCGTTTTATGCCTTTTCCGCCTACCGCGAACCTGCGCCGGCGCCGCAGCCATCAGCTCCTTGTCTGCGCTGGCAGCGTGCGCTCGGCCGCCTCGGCCTCGACGTTCGGCTTCCCCCTGAATCCCTGCTTCCCGGGCAGGGCGCGCTGCGCCTGGGCCTTGCCGCCGTGCTCGAAGGGCATGGGGGAGAATTTTCCTGGTGGGCGCTGGTGCACCCGCCGGGCCGGCCGGATTTTCATGCGCCCGAGGGATTCGCGTTGCGCTGGGAAGAGTGATCCCGCCCCTCAGGTTTGCGTAAGATACGGCCGCCACTTCTCGGCAAACGAGCAGCGGCCGATGGCGACGAGCGGCCGGAAGAGCGGGGCGATCTGCTCGTCGCGGTAGCCAGCGATGCCGCAGCCCACACGGGTGACGAAGAATCGCAGCGACGGATGCTCGGCGACGAAGCGGATGAATCGCTCGACGTAGCGCGCGATTTCTTCGAGCGGCAGGACCTCGAAGTGCTCGTCCAGCGTGGGGATGGCGAAGGAGTGTCGCGGCGGGGCGCCCATGTAGCCCCAGCCCACGCCCATCTGCGCGCCGAAGCGGCG
>JAQUGB010000026.1 GCA_028684345.1 Tepidiphilus sp.
GTGCCCAAACGTTGGCGCGGTAGTTGATGCGATGCGGCGCGTAGGTGTGGCCATAGCCGTGGCGGGCAAGGAAGACGACGTCCTGCCCGGCGATGCGGCCGAGGGTGAGCGGCCCGGAGGGGTCGCCATAAGGGGTGCGCACGACCTGCCGGTGCACGATTTCCAGATTGTTGAGCGAGGTGAGGCCAGTGCCGCCGATGATCGCGAACATGGAATTTCCGCATCGAGCCGAAAGGATGCGGAATTTTACACGACGCCGCCTTGCCCCTTTGTTATAATTGGTGCTTTCGTACGTCTGGAAGTCCATGTCCTCCGCCATTCGCAACATCGCCATCATCGCCCACGTCGATCATGGCAAGACCACCCTCGTCGACCAGCTTCTCAAGCAGTCCGGCACCTTTGCCCAGCATCAGACCGTCGCCGAACGGGTGATGGACAGCAACGATCTCGAGCGCGAGCGCGGCATCACCATCCTGGCCAAGAACTGCGCCATCCGCTATGGCGACACCCACATCAACATCGTCGACACCCCGGGCCACGCCGATTTCGGCGGCGAAGTGGAGCGGGTGCTCTCCATGGTCGACGGCGTGCTGCTGCTGGTCGATGCCGTCGAAGGCCCCATGCCGCAGACGCGCTTCGTCACCAAGAAGGCGCTGGCGCGCTGGCTCAAGCCCATCGTGGTCATCAACAAGATCGACCGCCCCGGCGCCCGGCCCGACTGGGTGATCAACGCCACGTTCGATCTCTTCGCCGAGCTCGACGCGAGCGAGGAGCAGCTGGACTTCCCCATCGTCTATGCTTCGGGCCTGCAGGGCTACGCCACGCTGGATCTGAACGAGCCGGGCAAGGACATGCGCCCGCTCTTCGAGACCATCATCGCCCACGTTCCGCCGCCGCCGGTGACGATCGACGCGCCCCTGCAGCTGCAGATCTGCTCGCTCGACTATTCGAGCTACGTGGGGCAGCTGGGCATCGGCCGCATCCGCCAGGGGCGTCTGCGCCCCAACCAGGAAGTGGGCGTGTGGCTGGGCGAACAGAACCTGGGTCGGGCGAAGATCGGCCAGGTGCTGAAATTCGTCGGCCTGGAGCGCGAGGCGGTGCCCGAGGCGGTGGCAGGCGACATCGTGATGATCTCCGGCGTGGAGCAGGTTGGCATCGGCGTGACGGTGTGCGATCCCGAGGCGGCGCAGCCGCTGCCGCCGATCGAGGTGGACGAGCCCACGCTCACCATGACCTTCATGGTCAACACGTCGCCCTTGGCCGGGCGCGAAGGGAAATTCGTCACCAGCCGCCAGATCCGCGAACGGCTGGAGAAGGAGCTGCTCAAGAACGTGGCGCTGCGCGTGCGCTTCAGTGAAGATGGCGACAGCTTCGAGGTCTCCGGCCGGGGCGAACTGCACCTCACCATCCTGCTCGAAACCATGCGCCGCGAGGGCTATGAGCTGGCGGTGGGCCGACCGCGGGTGGTGTTGAAAGAGATCGACGGCGAACTCCACGAGCCCTACGAGCGGCTCACGGTCGATATCGAGGAAGGCCACCAGGGCGCAGTGATGGAGGAACTGGGGCGCCGCCGGGCGGAACTGCTCGACATGACGAGCGACGGCAAGGGGCGCGTGCGGCTGGAATACCGCGTGCCGGCGCGCGGCCTCATCGGATTCCAGGGGGAGTTCCTGACGCTCACGCGCGGCACGGGGCTCGTGAGCCACATCTTCGACGGCTACGGACCTCTCGCCGGTCCCGTGGGCGGACGACGCAACGGGGTGCTCGTGTCGCAGGACGACGGCCAGGCCGTGGCCTATGCGCTGTGGAAGCTGCAGGATCGCGGCCGCATGTTCGTCAGCCCGGGCGATGCGGTCTATGAGGGCATGATCATTGGCATCCACACGCGGGAAAACGACCTGGTGGTGAATCCGATCCGCACCAAGCAGCTCACCAACATCCGCGCTTCCGGCTCGGACGAGGCGATCCGGCTCGTGCCGCCGATCGAGCTCACGCTGGAGGCGGCGGTGGAGTTCATCGAGGACGACGAACTCGTCGAGATCACGCCGAAGTCGATCCGCCTGCGCAAGCGCCACCTGCAGGAACACGATCGCCGCCGCGCGGCGAAGCAGACGGCGCTCGCCTGAGCCGCATTTCTCGAAAAAGCCCCCGAAGGGGCTTTTTCGTCATAGCCCGACCGATCTTTCGCGCAGGAAGCCGCGGAAGTCGTTGGCGACTTCGGGGTGGCGCAGGGCGAATTCGACGGTGGCCTTGAGGTAGCCGAACTTGGAGCCGCAGTCGTAGCGCACGCCGTCGAACTCGTAGGCGAGCACGGCCTCTTCCTGCAGCAGTGAGCTGATGGCGTCGGTGAGTTGCAGTTCGCCGCCGGCGCCGGGCTGGATGCGGTGCAGGTGCTCGAAGATGTTGCCCGAGAGGATGTAGCGCCCGACCACGGCCTGAGTGCTGGGGGCTTCTTCCGGCTTGGGCTTCTCGACGATACCGGTGATGCGCTGGATCTTGCCGCGGGCTTCGGACTCGGTGCTGACGATGCCGTACTGGCGCGTTTCCGCCGGGGCGACGTTGATGGTGCCGAGCACGGAGCAGCGATGGTAGTTGTAGACGTCGATCATCTGGGCGAGCACCGGTTTGCCGCCCGGGTGATCGCAGAGGTCATCGGCGAGCAGCACGGCGAAGGGCTCATCACCGACCACGGATTCGGCACACATCACCGCGTGCCCCAAACCAAGCGCTTCAGACTGGCGGATGTAGATGCAGTTGACGCCCTTGGGGACGGTTTTGCGCACGACTTCGAGGAGCTCTTTCTTGCCGCGGGCTTCGAGCTCGGATTCGAGCTCGTAGGCTTTGTCGAAGTGGTCTTCGATCGAGCGCTTGGTGCGGCCCGTGATGAAGATGAGCTCGGTGATGCCGGCGGCCACCGCTTCTTCGACGGCGTACTGGATGAGGGGCTTGTCGACGATGGGCAGCATCTCCTTGGGGCTCGCCTTGGTGGCGGGCAGGAACCGGGTGCCCATCCCAGCCACGGGGAACACGGCCTTGCGCACGGCTTTCTTCATCTCGTTCGACTCCTGCGGTTGATCCATGGGTTCATCCTTGTGCGGTGCTGCGCTCGGCGATCAGGCGCTCGAGCGTGTCTTCGTCGATGACGGGAACGCCCAATTCGAGCGCCCGCTGCAATTTGCTGCCGGCTTCGCTGCCGGCCACGACGTAGTCGGTCTTCTTCGACACGGAGGAGCTCACCTTGCCGCCATGCGCTTCGATGAGCGCCTTGGCTTCTTCGCGGCTCATTCGCGGCAGGGTGCCGGTGAGCACGAAGGTGAGGCCGGCGAGCGCCCTGCTCTTCTTCGCGGGCGTGCTTTCTTCCCAATGCACGCCGAGCCGGCGCAGGCGCTCGATCACCTGGCGGTTGTGCGGCTCGTCGAAGAAATCGCGGATGCTCTGCGCCACCACCGGGCCGATGCCCTCGATGGCGGTGAGCTCCTCGAGCCCGGCCTGCATGAGGGCTTCGAGCGAGCCGAAGTGCTCGGCCAGGAGCTTGGCGGTGGCCTCGCCCACATGCCGAATGCCGAGCGCATAGATGAAGCGCGCGAGCGTGGTCTTCTTGCTGCGTTCGATGGCGGCCATCAGCTTGGCGGCGGATTTTTCCCCCATGCGGGGCAGGCTCGCGAGCCGCTCGGCGTCGATTTTTTCTGGATCGTAGAGGTCGGCCGGGGTTTCGACCCAGCCGAGATCGACGAGCTGGTGGATGAGCTTCTCGCCCAGCCCTTCGATGTTCATCGCCAGCCGCGAGGCGAAATGCTCGAGGGCGCGTTTGCGCTGGGCGGGGCAGTACATGCCGCCGGTGCAATAGGCCGCGGCTTCGTCCGGGTCGCGGGCCACCGCCGAGCCGCACACGGGGCAGTGCTCGGGCATGACGAAGGAGCGTTCGCCGCCGTCGCGCCGCTCGGTGAGCACCTTGACGATCTCGGGGATGACTTCGCCCGCGCGGCGCACCACCACCCAGTCGCCGATGCGGATGTCTTTTTCCCGGATGAAGTCCTCGTTGTGCAGGGTGGCGTTGGTGACGGTGACGCCGCCCACGAAGACGGGTTCGAGCCGGGCGACGGGCGTGAGCGCGCCGGTGCGTCCGACCTGCACTTCGATGCCGATGAGCCGGGTGATCTCTTCCTGCGGCGGAAACTTGTGGGCGATGGCCCAGCGCGGCGCGCGGGCGATGGTGCCCAGGCGCTGCTGCTCAGCCAGATCATCGACTTTATAGACGACACCGTCGATGTCGAAAGGAAGGCGGTCGCGCTCGACTTCCATGCGTCGGTAGTAGGCGAGCAGGCCGGCGATGCCGTCGGCGAGCGCGCGCGCGTCCGACACGGGAAAGCCCCAAGCGTGCAGCAGCGAGAGCGCCTCGCCGTGCGTCGCCGGCCAGGGATGCCCTTCGAGGCGCACGAGCTGGTAGGCGTAGAAGCGCAGCGGCCGTTTGGCGGTGACGCGAGGGTCGAGCTGGCGCAGGCTGCCGGCCGCGGCGTTTCGCGGATTGACGAAGGTTTTCTCGCCGGCCCGCAGCTGCGCTTCGTTGAGGCGTTTGAAGTCCTCGCGGGTCATGAGGACTTCGCCGCGCACTTCCAGCAACGTCGGCGGGGTTTCGAGCCGCAGGCGCAAGGGAATGGAACGCAGGGTGCGCAGGTTGGCGGTGACGTCTTCGCCGGTGAAACCGTCACCGCGGGTGGCTCCAAGGGTGAAGAGGCCGTCCCGGTAGATGAGCGAGATGGCGAGCCCGTCGAACTTCGGCTCGCAGGCGTAGCCGATGCGCTCGACGCCGAGCAGCTCGCGGCAACGCCGGTCGAAGGCATACACTTCTTCGTCGGTGTAGGCGTTGTTGAGCGAGAGCATCGGCACTTCGTGCCGGACTTCGGCGAATTCGGGCGCCGGCTTGCCGCCCACGCGCTGGGTGGGGGAATCGGGGGTGACGAGCTCGGGATAGCGGGCCTCGAGCTCGACGAGTTCGCGGAAGAGCCGGTCGTATTCGGCATCCGGCACGAGCGGCTCGGCGAGCACGTAGTAGGCGTAATCGAGCCGGGCGATCTCTTCGCGCAGCCAACGGGCGCGCTCGACCGCCTCCGGCGGGGCATGGGAGGTCATGACGATCCTTTCATCCGGCGAAGACGCGGCGGGCGATGGCGCTGCCGGGGGGGATTTCCTGCGCCTTCATGCGCTGATGGATCTGGGCGATGCGCTCGCGGATGAGCCGACCGGCCTCGGCCGTGATGGGGTTGCCGGCATCGTCGACCAGCTGGCCGTCGAGCGTGGAGGCGAGCTTCTCGGCAAACGTGAACATGCGGTCGAACACCACCGGCGAGGGGATCTTGGTGACTTCGAGAAAGAGGGTGACCCCGTTTGCCTGATGCAATTTGATGTCGGGTTGGCGGAAGGGGCGAGCGTCGAGGTCGGCGAGCGCGTACAAGGGAACACCATGGTCGTCGAGCAGGCGATAGAGGCCGTCTTCACCGAGCGTGAGGCCGGCCGCTTCGGCAGCGGCCCGGATCTTGGTACCCGGGATCGGGGCATTGCGCGGCACGACGTTCACCGCGATCTGTACGTCGACCTCGGCGCAGAAGCGATCGAGCGCGGCGGCACGCTCGAGCACGGTGACGCGCGGTTCGATGGCCCCGGGCACGGCACCGAGCTGGTCGGCCACCCGTTCGACGCCGCCGGTGAAACGCAGATAGTCTTTCTCGCCGATGGCACCGCCGCGGTCGGCGAGCTGCAGCGAGGCGAGCGCGAGGTGGTATTGACCGGAGGTCTTGGCGGTGAGCGGCTGCCAGTCGTTGCTCGCATCGTCGAAAACGTACCAGCCGACCGGACGCGGCGTATCGCGGAATTCGCGCATGACGGTTTCCCGGAGCGCCGCGGCGTCCATGCCGCCGAGCGATTCGAGGCGCACCATGAGATCGACGCCTTCCTTGAGGCCGTCGGGGTGGTGGTGTGGAGCGCGGGATACGGACGGCGCGGCGGCGTATTCTCGCCGGGCCGGAGCGTGCTGAACCGGGTCGAGTGTGAGGTCTTCTTCCCTACCCTCTTCCGACGTCTCCGAGGCATCATCCTGCCTGCTATCGAGCAGAGGGTCGTGCGACGGCGTGTGCAGGGTGCGCTCGAGGGTGCGTCGGCTGCGGGTCTCCTGCCACTTACTGTAGCCGAAGAATCCAGCAGTGACGATGACGAGCACGCCTCCCAGTGCGACGAGTAGATCGGTATCCATGCGTATTCCTTTGCGTCGGCGCGCGGGCTGGTCTCAGGGCGTTTCGGCGAGCCGAAGCGCTTCGTCGATATCGACGGCGACGATGCGCGAGACGCCCTGCTCCTGCATCGTGACGCCGATGAGCTGCTCGGCCGCCGCCATCGTGATTTTATTATGACTGATGAAGAGAAGTTGCGTCGTGCCGGACATCTCCCGCAACAATCGGGCGTAACGTTCGGTGTTGGCATCGTCGAGCGGCGCATCGACCTCGTCGAGGATGCAGAAAGGCGCCGGGTTGAGGGCGAAGAAGGAGAAGACGAGCGCGATGGCGGTGAGCGCCTTTTCCCCCCCGGAAAGAAGGTGGATGCTCGCATTCTTCTTGCCCGGCGGTTGGGCAATGATCTGCACGCCGGCATCCAAAATTTCTTCGCCGGTGAGCACGAGCTTCGCCTGCCCGCCGCCGAAGAGTCGGGGAAACAGTCGGCCGAAATGGGCATCGACGGCGTCGAACGTGGCCGCGAGCGCTTGGCGCGTCTCGCGGTCGATACGCCGGATCGCTTCTTCCAGCGTGCCGATGGCGGTGGTGAGGTCGGCAAGCTGCGCTTCCAGCGCCGTCTTGCGCTCTTCCACCTGACGCAGGGCTTCGAGCGCGGCGAGGTTGACTTCGCCCAGCGCGGCGAGCTCGCGTCCGAGGCGCTCGATCTCCCGCGCGAGTTTGGCGGCATCGAGATGGTCGAGCTGGGGGTCGAGCGCGGCCAGATCGGCGCCCAATTCGGCGAGCCGCTCTTCGGCGTGCGCGAGCGCCGCGACCGCTTCCTGCCGCCGTAACCTCGCCTGCTCGAGTTCGTCGCGCAGGGGTTGCAGGGCGAATTCCTGACGCTGGCGGGTTTCTTCGAGTTCGCGCAACCGCTGGTGGCGCTCGTCCAGCTGGAGACGGGCTTGGGCGAGTGCGTTGGCGGCCTGTTCGCGCGCCCCGCGTACGAGGGATTCCTCTTCGAGCGGAATGGCCGCGAGCCGTTCGCGTTCGGCCTGGTGCTCGGCGCGCTCGCGCTCGAGTCGCTCGAGGCTTTCGGCGGCAAGCCGGGCGCGGCGTTCGCTCTCGTCGCGCTTGAGGGCGCATTCGCGGCAGGAGAATTCGGCCTCCTGTAGCTCGTGGGCGAGCGCCTGTCGCTGCGCGCGGGCGTCTTCGAGGCGCTCGTGCTGGCGGCGGAGGTCGGCCTGACGCTCGAGGCAGGAGGATTCGAGCGCGGTCTCGCGTTCGAGCAGGGCTGCGATGCGTTCTTCCAGGGTGGCGAGTTCGGCGCGCTCGCGCTCGGCCTGCTCGCGCAGGGCGGCGCGCTCTTCGTCGATGGCCTGCTGCCGGCGACGGGCGTGTTCGAACGCCGTCTCGAGCCGGGCGAGCTCGAGCGCGTGTTCGCGCTGCAGCTTCTCGGCTTGTTGCAGTTCGCAGCGCAAAGCCTCTTGCGCCGCTTTGGCTTCGTCGCAGGCAGCGGCACAGCGGGAGCGTTCCTCCGCGGCGGATTCCCGCTGCCGCTCGAGCTCGGCACATTCGGCGTCCAGCACACCGAGCTCTCGGGCGCGCTCGAGGACCCCGGCGAGCATCCGCTCGTCGGCGCCGAGGCTACGCGCTCCATGGGGATCGGCAATCCAGCCTCGCCGGTCGACCAGGCGCAACCCGTGCTCGCGGGCCCAGGCGAGGTTCGTTTCGTCGATCGTCTCGACGAAGACGGTATGGGCCAGGAGACGCTGGAGGGCTCCGGCGAGCGTTGGGTCGCTCGTGGAGACCGCCGCCGCGGCGCGCACTGCCCCCGGAGGCACTGGCCCGAAGCTTGCCGGCTCGTCCGCCGGGGGAAGATCCTGCCACAGGCAGGCTTCCCCCGAATGCGGCGCGTGCTCGAGCTGCCTCGCGGCCTCGGGTAGCGGAACGAGGCGCGCGCCGAGCCAGGGGCCGAGCACCGTTTCGGCCGCCGTTTCCCAGCCAGCGGCGACTTCGAGCCGCGGCCACAGCGCCGTTGCGCCCTCGCGCGCCTCGCCGCTGCAGCGCGCCTGGGTTTCGGCGAGCGCCCGACGGCGCGCTTCGAGCCGACCGAGTTCGGCGTCGAGCCGGCGAAATTCGTCCTGGGATGCGTCATGCTGCGCCTGCGCGTCGCGCAGCCGGACTTGCGCAGCCTCGAGCGCCTCGCGTAGCGCTTCGAGCCGCTCGGCGAGTGTCTGCTGCCGCGCGTGCTCGCGCTCGAGCGCTTCCTCGTCCCCGCTGCCGAGCGCCGAGGCTTCCTGCTCGAGGCGCTCGAGCCGGGCCTCGTTCGCCTGCAGCGAGCGCTCGAGCGCGGCAATGCGGGCACGTTCGACGGCGATCTGCCGCTGGGCATCGTTTCGCTCGCGCTCGGCGATTGCCGCGCCGTGACGGGCGTCTT
This sequence comes from Tepidiphilus sp., assembly GCA_028684345.1. Lineage (GTDB taxonomy): Bacteria > Pseudomonadota > Gammaproteobacteria > Burkholderiales > Rhodocyclaceae > Tepidiphilus. The sequence continues at coordinate 8,641 of JAQUGB010000026.1, forward strand.
CCAGGGCACGCCCGAGTGCTTCCAATACCTCGTCGAACGAATCCACCCGCTCCTGCAGCGTCTCGCAACGCCCCTGGGCGAGTTCGGCGAGCTCAGCCCAGCGTGCCAGGTCGAGGCGGGCCTGATCGCCCTCTTCCTGCCAGCGCCCTGCCTCCTCGCCGATGCGCTCGAGCCGCTCGGCAAGGGCGGCGAGCGTCTCCTCGCGGTGGCGCCGCTCGCCGATCACGCGTTCGAGCCGGGCGCTCGCCTCGAAATAAACCTGCTGGGCGGATTCGAGCGCCGCGGCGGCCGCCTGTGCCTCGGCACGGGCCGATTCGAGCGCCGCTGCGAGGTGCGTTCGTTCCTGCCGCTGCCGTTCCAGCTCGGCTTCGAGCGCGGCGATGCGCTCGTCTCCGGCGGCAAGGGCCGTGGCCGCCTCGCGCCGTCGCAGTGCCCAGGATTGCTGACGTGCGAGGCGCAGGCGCTTTTCCAGCTCACGATAGCGCCGGGCGCGTTCGGCCTGAGCGGCGAGCGTCTCGGCTTGGGCTGCGAGTTCGGCGTGCAGGTCGGCGAGCCGCTCGAGATGGGCGCGTGCGTCCCGCAGCCGCGCTTCCGTCTCCTTGCGCCGCTCGTGGTAGCGGGTCACGCCGGCCGCCTCTTCGAGGAAACGGCGCAGCTCATCGGGCTTCGCCTCGACGATGCGCGAGATCATTCCCTGTTCGATGATGGCGTAGGCGCGCGGCCCCAGCCCCGTGCCGAGGAAGAGGTCGACCACGTCCCGGCGCCGCACGCGCTGACCGTTGAGAAAATAGCTGGATTCGCCGCCGCGCACGACGACGCGTTTGACCGAAATCTCGGCGAATCGCCCCCAGGGGCCGGGCACGCTGCCGTCGGCATTGTCGAAGACGAGCTCGACACTGGCGCGCGCCAAGGGTTTGCGCGTGTCCGAGCCGTTGAAGATCACGTCCGACATCTGCTCACCGCGCAGGGCGGAGGCGCGCATTTCACCGAGCACCCAGCGCACGGCGTCGATCACGTTCGATTTGCCGCAGCCATTGGGACCGACGATGCCGACCAATGCCCCGGGGAGCACGAGGGTGGTTGGCTCGACGAAGGTCTTGAAACCGGCCAGTTTGATCTTGATGAGTCGCACGGCGTATGAGGGAAGACCAATGAGGGCTTCGAGCCGCGCATGATACCATTTCGCGTTACGTGAAACTGGAATCATCTCCACGGAGGAACCTCATGGCCGACTGGCAAGGCGTCGCATCGCTGATCGACGCGGCATTCGAAGAGCGTACCCGCTTCTCCCCCGGCAACGCGCCCAAAGATCTCGTCGACGCGGTGGAGGCGGTGATCGACGGCCTCGACCGAGGCGCGATCCGGGTGGCCGAGAAGCGCGACGGCGATTGGCACGTCAATCAGTGGATCAAGAAAGCGGTGCTGCTCTCTTTCCGTCTGCGCGACAATCGCCTCATGGAAGGCGGCGAGACGCGCTATTTCGACAAGGTCGAGCCGAAGTTCGCCCGCTACGGCGAGGCGGATTTCCGCGAAGGCGGGTTTCGCGTGGTGCCGCCGGCGGCGGCGCGGCGCGGCTGCTACATCGCCAAGAACGTGGTGCTCATGCCTTCCTACGTAAACATCGGCGCCTACGTCGATGAAGGCACGATGGTCGATACCTGGGCCACGGTGGGCTCCTGCGCGCAGATCGGCAAGAACGTGCATCTTTCCGGCGGCGTGGGTATCGGCGGCGTGCTGGAGCCGGTGCAGGCGGGCCCGGTCATCATCGAGGACAACGTCTTCGTCGGCGCGCGCTCCGAGATCGTCGAAGGCGTGATCGTCGAAGAGAATGCCGTGATCTCCATGGGTGTCTATCTGGGAATGAGCACGAAGATCTACGATCGCGAAAGCGGTGAGATCCTCTACGGGCGTGTGCCCTCCGGCGCCGTGGTCGTGCCCGGCAGCCTCCCCTCCCCGGATGGCAAGTACAGCCTGTACTGCGCCGTGATCGTCAAGCGCGTGGATGCCCAGACGCGCGCGAAGACCGCGATCAACGAACTGCTGCGCGGCGCCTGAGGAGGCGATCATCATGCCGATCGTCACACCGGTGCTGGAAAAACTCTTTCGCGCGATGCACGATCGCAACGCCTCCGACATCTTCATCACGGCAGGGGCACCGATCCACATCAAGATCAACGGCTTCGTGGCACCGATCAACCAGCAGGTGATGAAGCCCGAACAAGTGCGGCGGATCCTGGAAGAGGCCATCGCCGACGAGACGCTGTGGCAGCGCTACGTCGAACGCAAAGAGCTCAATTTCTCGCTCGGCGTCTCGGAGATCGGCAACTTCCGCATCAATGTCTTCTGGCAGCGCAACAGCCCGGCGGCGGTGATCCGCTACGTGAGCCGTGACATCCCCTCGTTCGAAACGCTCGGCCTGCCGCCGGTCTTGGGTGAAATGGCCTTGGGCAAACGCGGCCTCATCCTGGTGGTCGGCCCCACGGGGTCGGGCAAATCGACCACGCTCGCCGCGATGATCGATCATCGCAACGCGAACCTGCCGGGCCACATCCTCACGGTGGAAGATCCGATCGAATATCTCTTCAAGCACAAGAAATCGCTCGTCAACCAGCGCGACGTCGGCATCGATACCCTCTCCTGGGGCGAGGCGCTCAAGAGCGCCATGCGCCAGGCACCGGACTGCATCCTCATCGGCGAGATCCGCGACCTCGAGACCATGCAGGCGGCCATCGCTTATGCACTCACCGGACACCTGGTGCTGGCTTCGCTGCATGCGAACAACACCTATCACGCGCTCAACCGCATCGTGAATTTCTACCCGCTCGAGAGCCGGGGGCTCCTCTTCTCCGACTTGAGCGTGGCCCTGCGCGGGATCATCGCCCAACGCCTGGTACGGCACGTCCAAGGGCAACGCATTCCTGCAGTGGAGATCCTCGTCAATTCGCGGCTGATCGCCGAGATGATCGAGAAAGGCAATCTCTCCATGATCAAGGACGCGATGGAGCGCTCCCTCTCGCCGGGCGTGCAGACCTTCGACCAGGATCTTGTGCGGCTCTACCGCAATGGCGCCATCACCCTGGAAGAGGCGATCGCCCAGGCTGATTCGCCCACCAACCTGCAGTGGGAACTGCAAAACGCAGGGGTGCAGACCACGATCCAAGACGGCGGCATTCCCACCTCCGACGTCGACCTGCCTTCGCAGATGACCGAGATCGATTTTCCCTCTTTGGCCGACATGAAGTGACGACATGAACGTGCTCGAACTCGCCCAGGCGCTCATCCGGCTCCCTTCCGTCACGCCCGAGGAGGGCGGGTGCCTCGCGCTCATCGGCGAGCGGCTCGCCCGTCTCGGTTTCACGCTGGAGCGCCTCGACGCCGGGGGAGTGGCCAACCTCTGGGCGCGGCGCGGGGAAGAGGGGCCGCTCTTTGTCTTTGCCGGGCACGTCGACGTCGTGCCGCCCGGCCCCGAGGATCGCTGGCGTTTTCCCCCCTTCTCCGCCACGGTGGCCGAGGGCAGGCTCTACGGGCGCGGCGCCGCCGACATGAAGAGCTCGCTCGCGGCCATGGTGTGGGCGGTGGAAGCCTTCCTTGCCGAGCGCCCCTCGCATGGGGGCTCCATCGGCTTTCTCCTCACTTCCGATGAGGAAGGACCGGCGGTACACGGCACGCGCCACGTCGTCGAGGTTCTGCGCTCGCGCGGCCTGCGCTTCGACTACGCCCTGGTGGGCGAGCCCACCTGCGAGCGCGTGCTCGGCGACACGATCAAGAACGGCCGGCGCGGCTCGCTCACCGGCCGGCTCACGGTGCACGGCAAGCAAGGGCACGTCGCCTATCCGCATCTGGTCGACAACCCCGTGCATCGCCTGGCGCCGGCGCTCGCCGAGCTCGTAGCCACCGAATGGGATCGGGGCAACGAACACTTTCCGCCGACCTCGCTGCAGGTGACCGACCTGCACGCCGGCGTGGGCGCGACGAACGTGGTGCCCGGCGAATGCCGCATGGCCTTCAATTTCCGCTTTTCCTCCGAGCAGACGCCGGAGGGCCTGCAGGAGCGGGTGGAGGCGATGCTGCGCCGGCACGGCGTGCCCTTCTCCCTTGCCTGGGAACTGGGCGGCCGTCCTTTTCTCACGCCCCGAGGCGAACTCATCACCGCCCTGTCGGAGAGCATCGAGGCGGCCTGCGGGATTGCGCCGCGGCTCTCCACCAGCGGCGGCACCTCTGACGGACGCTTCATCGCCGCCATTTGCCCGGAGGTGGTGGAATTCGGGCCGGTGAATGCGAGCATCCACCAGATCGACGAATCGGTGGCGATCGACGAACTCGAACCGCTCGCGGCGAGCTACCGCGGCGTCCTGGAACGCTTGCTGCCCCCTGCCGGAGAAGCCCATGCACGAAGCTGAAGACGATCCGATGTTCGCAGCCCACGAACACGACGAGACCGAGGCGCTCATCACGGTGCGCGACTGGGTGCGCTACGCCGTCACCCGGCTCGAGAGCGAAGAGGCTTTCTACGGCCACGGTTGCGAGGACGTGCTCGATGAAGCAGTCTGGCTGGTGAGCGGCGCCTTGAAGCTGCCGCGCGAGCGCCTGGAGTGGTTCCTCGATGCGAGCCTCACCGAGTCCGAGCGCCGGCGTCTTGCCGAGCTGGTGGAGCGCCGCGCCGTCGACAAGGTGCCGACGGCTTACCTCCTCAACGAAGCCTGGCTGGGGCCGTTTCGCTTCTACGTGGATGAGCGGGTGATCGTGCCGCGCTCCTTCCTCGCCGAGCTGCTCGAGGAGCGCTTCTTGCCTTGGATCGAGCAGCCGGAAAGAATACAGCGGGTGCTCGATCTGTGCACCGGCTCGGGGTGTCTCGCGATCGTGGCCGCCTACGCCTTTCCTCAGGCGGAGATCGTGGCGGCCGACTTCTCGGACGAGGCGCTGGAAGTCGCGCGCATCAACGTCGAAGCCTACGGCCTGCAGGATCGCGTGCGGCTGCTGCACTCGGACGTATTCTCGGGGCTTGCCGGTGAGTCATTCGATCTGATCGTGAGCAACCCGCCCTACGTCACGGCCCAGGCCATGGCCGAACTGCCGCCCGAGTACCGCCACGAGCCGGCGCTCGCGCTCGCCGCGGGGGAAGACGGGCTCGACGTGGTGCGGCGCATCCTCGCCGAAGCGAAGCGCCACCTCACGCCTCAGGGCTGGCTCGCCGTGGAAGTCGGGCACAACCGGGCGCTCGTCGAAGCGGCCTTCCCCGAGCTCCCCTTCACCTGGCTCGCCACGGAGACGGCGGAGGACAAGGT
>JAQUGB010000027.1 GCA_028684345.1 Tepidiphilus sp.
GCCGCGGCCCAAACCTGCTCCTTGGTGATCGCCATGAAGGATACTCCGGTAGTATGTAGTATGTAGCATACTACTACATACTACCGATCCTGCCGGCCGCCGCCCGCCCCACGCCGGGGCCCCTCACCGCCTCGCCGGCCCCAACCATCGCCCCGGCCCCGTTTCGCCGGTCTTCCCTTGGCGTAAAAATCCCCACAAAGAGCCTTGAATGGCTCCAGGATCGGTTTTTTGACCTTTGGGGTTATCACCCTACGTACTCACCCCGTCGAAAGGAGCGGAAGGGCGTTTGTGCGACCCCGCTTCTTGCCAAACCAGGGGTGGGGGGAGCCGCCCGTCAGGGCGGGGGGAGGGCGCGAGCCCTCCCCCGGGGGGGTCGACTTCGCGAGGGCTGCGTGAGCAGCCCGAGGACAGGGGGGGCGCAGCCCCCCGCGAAGTGGGGGTCCTTTCGCCCCCCTCTGGGGGGCTGTCGTTTGACAGCGGTTGAAAGGCTGCCGACGTGACTCGTAGGCACGGTCGGTTCGGTGGCCACGAAGGGGGGATGCCGGGCGGGACGGGCGCGCGCAAGCGCGACCGGGTTCGAGCCGGCGGGGGGCGTGAGCCCCCCAAGAGGCGGCGGCGCGTCGCGTGTTTTATGTCGTTTCCGAGTTATCCACAGCGTGTGGCACCTACTTATCGGTTAAGTATATAGGCAAAAACTAAAGGCAACCTATCGGTTTAGGGGGGGTCTGATTAGGCATGGTGAGGGGGTCTGATTAGGCATGGAAAACGCGCCCCTTGGGGGTCTGATTAGGCATGGTGAGGGGGTCTGATTAGGCGTGGATAATTTCATGAACTAACAGGTTTTTTCACCAATAAAGTCCTTGGCGACGCCGCGGGCTGAGCACGTGGCTATGAATTTTTGAAGGGGATAGGGGGAGGAGAGGACATTAGCATCACACCGCCCGTCACCTGCTTGACTCGTGCTTGAGGGTACACAGCGAGCACAGCGCGTAAGGCATGTAGAAACTTCTTCTTGAAGTCTTTGTCGGGATCTTTCCCTTGATACTCTTGGCCGAACTGCTCACGTAGACTCGCCCAATGCAGCACGACAGGCCTGCCTTCGATACGATGTAGTCGTTGAGCTAGCCAAGCGTAGATGTCCATTGCCAGTGCAGAGCCTTTCAGCTCCATGAATGCACGCAAATCGAGTGGCACAGCATGAGACTTCAAGGTTTGATAGTAGTCTTCCGAAAAGGTCACTGAGCCGGGCCACAAGGGGCGCTGTTCCTCTGTTGAAGCGATCCACGCCTCGAAATGCTTTATGGGTTTTCCTTCGTATGTGTGAGCGCGGCCATTAACGTTGAAACCAAGGGTGATCCGACAAGCCGACAAGGCCTGAATCTGCTTGCGGAAGGTTGTGTAAACACCGTTTCTCCCCCCGTTTGGAGTCTTGCCAAGCATCCGCAGAAACTCGCTTGCACTATCCCCTACCGGGATCTCTGTCGTATTGAATCGCACCGCATATGTGTTCATCCAAGCCAGCACGAGGCGCGGCATGGGGCCGTAGGGAACGGGCTGCTGAACGAACTGCTTGCCATCCCATAGTTTTCCCGCTTCCACTAGGATCGCCGCCCCGCCTGAATGCCGCTCGAACGTTGTGGCGTCTACCTTTGATCGAGGCAAGCCAACTTGGCACATGATCGAGTGCATATAGCCGCAATCATCCTCGTCCGGACGCTCACAGGCAATTTCTGAGGCTGTTTTGAGCAGTCGCGCTTTGCGCGGTGTTGTCTGGGTCATCTTGGGCTTTGGTGGGATTACCTCCGTGGCAGGTGTCTCTGCCTTGTGCGTCCTAGTCGGTTTGGCCTTGACTGGTCGAGTGTCAACTACTGCAGAGTCTTCTGCTCTCTGATGGGTAGTTGGAGCAGGCGAGCCCGGTGGCGCTGTGAGCTGGAACAGCGGCAACGTCGTCGATGAATCGGTTGGGTACAGATCGTGGCGATAGGCCACCTTGGCAGCCATGTTGGCAGCCTGATCTGGCGTCAAACCTTTCGTCTCGAGATAGTGTCGGTATCCCTCGCGCCATTGGTGCAATTCGTCAGGAGACGGCTGTACGCTGGCTTTACTAATCTCTTTCATAGTCGCGCCGCGCTTCCGTTAGTAAGTTAGTAAATCCGTAAAGTGGTCACAATAGTCATGTGCTTCCGGTTCCTTTCCGTATGATCTGGCAAGGTGCTACCGAGTATGTTCGCACTCGATAGCGCCGTTCTCACACCGCGAACGAGGCCGTTCTGACGTTACGCACAGTCCAGTCCTTCCAACCTTTTTGCATTAGTAGCGCTGAAAACGATGCGGCGCTGCTCTCTTTGCAATCTGCTCGGCCAGCGACTCGCCAGACCAGGCATCTGCACGCTCAAAGGCCAACTGGGAATTTATGACGTCATGACGTCATTACGTCATGACGTCATACGGATAGCTTCGGTAAGCCCTTCTCAGCGAAAACCTTTGACAGCCCATCCACGACCAGCGACTGGATACTGACTCCTTCGGAAACGGCAAGCTGGTGCACACGCTCCCACTCAGCACGCGGCAAACGTACTGTCAGGGCAACCACGTCGCCCTTCCCTCGCCCCCGTCGTCGGATTTCTGCCGACTGCTCTACACCCAGATCTTGGTCTGTTGCGGTTTGCTGTGCGGAAGCCGCACCTTTACGGGTGAATGCTGCAAGCCCTATTGGTTTATTCATTGCATTTGCTCCTTAAGCCACGCCCACAGGGCGCGAATTTCAGTGGCGGCTTTGCCGTTGCTCTCAAACTCAGTTACAGCCCGACCGGTGGCCACAGCTCGTGCGAAGGCTCTACGGTCGATGATTTCGACCGGCGAGATTGGTAAGCCGTACTCAGCCAAGACTGTTCGGGTTTCTGCGATTTCAGGAGATCGAAACGGGCAGGCCGATAGGACGAACACGGCGCGAGCACCAGCTGCTTTGACGATATCGACGGCACTGTCAGCGGCAGCAATATCAAAAGCCGTGGGACGTACTGGAATAGCAACTAGATCGACAGCACGCACGATGCGCGTTGCGTCTGGGGCCGCATGAGGGGCTGTATCTACGATAGCCAGGGTCATGTGCTCCTGCTCGGCAGCCTTGAGGACGCGCCCCAACTCGGCAGCGGCAGCAGTAGCAACAATGGGTGCCTTCTGGGAACGAGCATTACCCCAAACAGTAGCGCTCTTTTGGGGATCGGTATCGATGACGACAACACTCTCACCTGCCTCAGTGGCAGCTACGGCCGTATGTACTGCAAGTGTTGTTTTACCGCTTCCGCCCTTCTGGGCGAGAAAAGCCATCTTCTTCATAGCGTCCCTGAGTCAAGCCATCATGGCGTCTTGGCGTCAAGACTACCAAAAGAAAAAAAGACGTCAAGACGTCAAGACGTCAAGACGTCATGAATTCATAACGTCTTGACTTCAAGTGTGGCTACATGACCGCCGCACTGCTGTAACAAGTCGTTGGTGGCTGCGATTCACGAACGAAAAACCTGCACGCTACGCGCATTCGTAGGCGGGAAGCAAGCGGTACAACGTCGGAATGGACACGCTGAGGTTCTTGGCCACGTCCTTGGGTAGCAGCCCGCTGGCCAGCAGCTTCTTGACCGATTCCCTCGGGTGATTCCATGTTGTCAGTCTCGAGCGCGATGTGTGCCAGATCGCGGTTCGTGCTCACTCACGATCATTTCGGACAGCACGCGGTGATGCTCGCGCAGACGTCGCCGACGACGGGGATTCCCAAGGGCTCGAGCACATCCGACGCGATGCCGTCATCAAATAGCGAGGGAGTTACCTTATACCGAACAGGTCGAGTAAATCAGGCGACTTCGAGTACCCGCATTTCAATATGAATCCCAGCAGCCGTCGCCATGTTCACCAACGCATCAAGGCTGAAGAGTTCGATCTTGCCGCGCATCAGATCGGAGACAGGTGGTTGTGCAACGCCGAAGAGCTTGGCTGCTTGCGCCTGGCTCATCCCCGTGCGGGCGAGGTGGTCCTTCAACGCCGTCATCATCGCAGAGCGCAGCTTCATGTTTTCCGCTTCTTCCGGGGTGTCCTCGAGGGCATCCCAGACACTGGCGAATCGTTGGTTGCTCATCGGCCGATCTCCTTCGACAAGGCCCGAATCAAGTACGCGATACGGTCGCCAGCGGCAAGAAGAGGGTCAGCGGTGAGTCGGGCAAGGCGATGAATCCGTGATGTCGATAGAAAGCCGCAGCCACTTCGTCCTTGGCGTCGACGACCAGGGCGAAGGCGGCAATTTCCGAGCGAGCGGCCCGCTCGAGTGCATCGGCCAGCAAAGCGCTGCCCAGACCTTGGCCTTTGAATGCCTGATCGACGGCCAAGCGCCCCAGGCGAACGGCAGGCACGCTGGGATAGCGTGGCAGCTTTTTGCCCGTACTGGGTGGAAGATCGGCCAAGAGGAGGCTCGCTGCGGCCAAGGTGTAATAGCCCGCGATGCGCTGCCCTTCAGCCAGGGCCACGAAGCAGGCGGCCACGCGGCGGCGAATGTCCTGGGTGGCGTGTTCCCGTAAATAGCGATTCAGCGGCTCTGAACCACAGTCGAACGCGGCACGATCGTGCGCTGCATCGAGCGGCACGAGCAGAAACGGAGCTCGGCTCATTCGGTGCGCAGGAGTGCGCTACGGCGAGCGAAGGCGCGTTTCAACGCAGGGGTCGGTTCAGGCGGCGAGAGCAGCGCGTGCGCAAAGCATTCCTGATCGGCAAGCGACAGGCGGATCACCGTGGCCTGCTCGATGGCGCGTTGCGCGGCCTCCTGCACGGCGGACACGACGAAATCGGTCAGGGTGCGCCCCTGAAGCTCGGCCGCTCGTTTGAGCAGCGCATGCAGCTCCGGGTTGATCCTCGCTTCGAGACGGGCAGTGGAGACGGTAGTGGGCATGGCAGAAACCTCCTGGATTAATTGTACGGCAAATTGCCGTACAATAGCAAGATCAGCAAGAACATGTGTGTCCTGCCCCCGATGACCAATCCACGCCGCTCCCTCGCCAAAGTCGCCGAGTGCATCGCCGCCCTCGGCGAACGCGCGCCGACGGAGTTCGTCCTCTACACCAAAGAGTTCGTCGACGAACTGTGCCATCCAGACAACGATCCGCCGCAGCGCAAAGCAATGATGATCGCGGAAAAACCCCGCGCTTTGGCGATTCCCTGGATGAACGCAATGCTCGCCGCCATGGCCGAGATGATCGCCGAGAGGGCTGGCATTCCCGTCCCTGATTGGGCCAACGAGCCCGAACGTTTCCTGGACGAACCCCTCGTCTTCGGCTATAGCCCACAATCGCAGGCCATGGCCATCGAACTCACCCCACCGGCGTTCGCGCGCAGGAATCTCTTCTGTGGCCAGATAACCCTATACACAAACCGATGGGAAATCGTGCGGCAGCGGCGTTCGGCGGGCTGACTCCTGCCGCGATCACTGCACTCGCCGTCCAAATCGCTCGGCAAACGTACCGGAATGGCACCACGTGCCTTTTGGAGACCTTGGAACCCCCGGTAGAGTCGGCTAGCATGTCCACGACCGGGTTTGTCCGAAGGAAGCCATCATGAAGTTTTCCCGCATCACGGTAAATCCCCATCAAATGGGCGGCGTTCCTTGCATCCGGGGACTGCGCATCCCGGTGGCGACCCTCATCACCCTGATGGCCGAAGGCATGTCCGAGCAGGAAATCCTTGCCAACTATCCCGACCTCGAGCCCGAAGACTTGCGCGAGGCGCTCTCCTACGCGGCCTACGCCGTCCAGGAACGGGAACTGCCTCTGCTCGTTCCTGCATGAAATTTCTTATCCCTGAATCCGTGGTCACCAAAGTCGAAACCTTTCCTGTGAGCTGTCCGGCATGAAATTTTTGCCGGACAGACCGATTCATTGTCATGCCGACCATCTTTTCGGGGGTGATGGACCCGTATTTGCCCGCAAAAGTCGGCCTTGTCGGGACGGCGTTACGTCATATTGCAGCTTTCAGGCGAAGGGCTACCTTCCACCGCAGCGGAATCCGTCCTTGGGGTGGGTTTCAGCCCGACCATCGTCATGGCGATGCCGCTCGCAACAATCGCTGCTGAAGCGCGACGAACACCTGCACATGGCCGGCAAATCCGCGGCCAAAGTCGAGAATGAGTTTTCTGGCATGTGCCACAAACTTCGCCGCCCGGTACATGATCTCCTGCAACACCGTCTTGAGCCTTCTGCGCTTGGCCGGGTGGCGAATGGGCGCAATCTCGCCGGTCAGGCCCAATTGGCCAAGGAGGCGCAGGCAGTTGTAGGCGAATGCCCCCAGATGCAGGATCACGTCGTTGGTGTCGAACTTGCCCGACGGCAACCGTTCCAGATCAAGGTCAGATTTGATCTCGGCATGGAACTGTTCGTGTGTGCCGTGATACCGGTAGTGCTCGATCACCTCCACAGCCGGCAGGGTGAGGCTCGTCCACCAGCCTTCGATCTCAATGTCCGGCACCAGCAGGTGTTGTCCCTTCTTGTCGATGGTGCGCTCGGTCACCCGCACGATCAGCCGGAAGGTGCGCTTTTGTTTCTGCCAGGCGCGCTCGACCTGGAGGTCGAGAAGTCCCACCCGCTTGCCTGGTCGGGTCACTTCAAAGGCGTTCGCTTCCTCGGCCCGCTTGACCCAGGCCGTTCTGTCCTGCTTTCTTGGGTTCCACTTCGTGACGAATTCCAATACGCGCCCATCACGCGCCCAGGCGTCGCGTTCTTCCGCTTTGGCGAACAGCAGTCGCGCGCTGTCAAAGCCGCTGTCTTCGACCATCAGGACGGGTTGATCCGCCCTGACCAAACGCTTGACCCGAGGAAACGCCCGTTCGTAGAAGTACTCGGTCTCGAGCGCCGAATGCCAGTTCCCGGCACGCAGTTCCAGTCCCATGTTCCAGCCTTCGTTGCCCAGGTAGCCCGCAATCGGGCAATAGCCATCAACGCCTTGGTAGGTGTGGCCGACGTCCTCCTTCTTGGTATCGCTGTTGTCCATGACGAAGGTGTCGATCTCGAAGCGCACGAATCCTTTGTGCGGCGTGATCGGCGCTTTTGTCCTCTCCAGCAGGCGCACCGACAGCTCGTCCGTCCGCTCCCGCAACTCGCCGGCCTTGGCGTCGAGTCGCTGGCGCATCCAGGCACTGCTCGGCACCTTCGACAGCCCCAGCACGGCTCGATGGCTTCGAAGTCGCTCTTGCCCAGACTGAGCAAGCCAGTCATCGCCTTGACCAAGTCGGAGGTCTTCATGCCTTGCGATACCGGCAAGCGCGGATCGATCACGGCTTCCACCTGCGCCGCCTCGCAGCATTGCCCAATCAGCGCCAGGCCGGAGTAAGAGGTCAGATTCAGCTTCGCGGATTGACGGACTTCAAAGCGGGGCATGATCAGTTGGGTGAAGAAGGAAGATGCCGTATTCTATCAATAAATCATATGGTTCCAATTGATCGGGGACAGGTTTCCCACGGATTCAGGACAATGTGTACAGAACGAGCTTGTTTCAGCAACCCGTTGACCGCAATTCGGACAAAACATGATACCCCCCTGTTGTATCGTGGTTTGAACCCAGATTATCCATCATGAGATCCTTCCTTGCTCGAAGTGAAGAGCAAGTGAGCATAACACCTCGGAAATCGCTTTCCATAACCCCCCGCTACGACGCTACTTCACATCTCCAGCCCACGAGTTGCGGTAAATCACTTTCAGTTCCGGTACACCTCTCTGCGATTGCCGATGCGCACGACGAGGATACGCAAAGCACCGTCCTCGATGCTGGCAATGAGGCGGTAGTCGCCTACGCGGTACTTCCAGAAGGCCCCCAGTTTGGAGCCTTTGAGGGCTTCACCAATGCTGCGCGGGTCGTCGAGCTTGGCGACACGGTCATGCAAAAACGCAAGGATTCGACGGGCGATCGGTGGGTCGAGTTTGTCGAGCTCGCGCTCGGCGGCTGGATCTAATTCAATCTTCCATGCCATAGCGCTTCATCACTTCTTCGAGAGGCACGGCCTTGGTTTTGCCTGCACGAAGGTCGATCAGGCGCTGTTCCGCAAGGTACAAGTCCTCGAGATCGTCCAGGTACTCGAGGATGGCTTGACGGACATAGTAGGTCTTGGTGCGGCCGGTGGTCTTCGCGAGCTTTTCGAGGCGTTCTTCGATCTCGGTGGGTAGTCGCACGGCAAGCATGTTTCGGCTCCTCGTCGAATTGATATACTAGTATATCAACGGCTAGAAAAAAGCACACTCCGCAACGGCTAAAAATCAATGGCCGTGCCGTTTCTCGTATTCATCGAAAGCCAGGCGCAGCAGCTCGTTCAGCTTGAGGTCGTGATTGGCCGCAAACACGCGGAAGCGGCGACGGAAGTCGGCCGACACGCGAAAATTCAAGGGAACATTGTTGGTCTGTGCTTTCTCGGCCGGCTCTGCGCTGCGGGTTGGAACGTCGGTAACGGGCGCGGCTTGACCCTTGGTTGCGACCAGACTGGAAAGATCGGTAGATTTTTTGGTTGCCATTTATACGGTTTCCTTCTTCCTTGCTTTCTTTTTCACGTTCAATCGTTCTAGCACGAAAAACAGTAGTTGTCGCATTTCCTCGGTGCTGCGACTCCTGGCATCGGTCTCGCACACGGTGCGACCATCGACCATCGAGGCCACGTAATCCACGCGGTCATGGACGATCGCCGGAGCCACGGCCCCATGAGCCGAAAGGGCGGCGACAGCCTGTACGGTCAGCCTGGCGGTCGGCTTGGCCTGGGTAACGGCAAAGGCGAACGGGCGGCCGGCTTCCTGGGCAATCTCCACGGTACTGCCGACGGCACGCAGGTCGTGCGGGCTGGGTCTCGTCGGAATCAATACCAAGTCGGCCAGCTTCACCACCTGCCGGATGGCAGCCGTGATTGCCGGCGGGGTGTCGATGATCGCCAGCTTGAACCCTGCCGCTGCCAGTCCTTCTAGCTTCGCCGCCAGATCGGCGAGGCTCGCCGATGCCAGCGCAGGCGTATCGGCCTCGCGTGAGTTCCACCAGGCCGACAGCGAGCCTTGCGGGTCGGTGTCGATCAGGACTGCCGGCCCTGCGCCCTCCTGCTCGGCCAGGACGGCCAAGTGCGCAGCAAGGGTGGTCTTGCCTACACCGCCCTTCTGGCTTGCTATGACGATAATTTTCATTATGTTTTGCTTGGTTTACACGATTTTTGATTATAAAAAATCCACGTATTACGTCAATCAAAAAAGCACGAAAAAAGATAGATCAACCGTTCGCCCACGTTTCGGAGACAGCCGGCTTGCTATCGCGTCGGCGGCCACAGGCGGGCGGTATGCACCAAGGCCAGCACCCAAACCGTGTCCCCGTCGATCTCATACACCAGCCTATAGCTTTCGTGCACGATCAGCTCACGGGTACCTGCGATCTTGCCTGCCTTGCCCATCTTGGGATGCGCCGCCAGCCGGGCGGCCGCCTCGCTGAAAAGCTCGTCCATGCGAACGGCCGCGCCGGGATCGTCAGCCGCGATGTAGTCCCAAATGTCAGCGCGGTCTTGTTCCGCTTCTGGCGTCCAGACGACGATCACGCCTGATCCACCGCGACTTGGTTGCGCCTGGCGGCGAACTCGGCTTCGACTTCATCATTCGACCGGCCACGGCCGGCACGCATCGAGGCGCGGCCGGCTTCGACCTTGCGCCGCAGGTATTCGTCGTATTCGCGGGCACGGCGGCGCTGCTCGATGTAGCCGCGCATCAGCTCGCGCATGACTTGGGAGGCCGGCCGATCTTCAGCGGCCGCTTCAGCCATGAAGTCAGCCCGCAGCTCCGGTTCCAGCTTCATCGTGAAAACCGCTTCTTTTTTCGACATGGTGCGCTCCTTTGCAAAGGTACTAACAAAGTATATACCATATCAGTATATCTTGAACGGACGTTTATGTTCTGCAATGCCTGACGTTCAACCGGTGCGTCAGCAGTGACGGCGAGACGGCGCAGAAGCATCTTTGGCAAACTGGACAGAGGGTATTTGCCAGAGTAGGATTGAATCCTATCGACGTTCAAGGAGCCTGCCATGCGAACTACCCAACAACTGAGTATCACCCTGACCAACGACATGGCAGAGTTGGTGAAAACCAAGGTGCGTAGTGGCGAGTACGCCAGCGAAAGCGAGGTGATCCGCGATGGACTCCGTGCGCTGATGGCAAGGGATCGTGCCGTGGAGAGTTGGCTGAAAAGCCAGGTTGGCCCGGCTTATGATGCTTTGAAGGCCGATCCATCGCGTACCGTTACCGCCGACCAGGTGCGTGCTCGCTTGGCCGCAGAGCACGCCAAGACGCGATGAACTATCGCGTCGTCTTCACTCCGGAAGCGCTGGAGCAGCTTGCTGAGCTATACCGATACATCGCGAAGGAAGCGTCGCCGGACGTAGCAGCCCGATACACCGAGGCCATCGTAAGCTATTGCGAAAGCCTGTGCACCTTTCCCTTTCGCGGGACACGACGCGATGACGTGCGACCAGGCCTGCGCATCACGAACTACAAGAAGCGAACGATCATCGCCTTCGATGTGGAGGCTGAGGTTGTGTCCATCATCGGGGTTTTCTATGGCGGACGAGACTTCGAAAAGATCTTGCGCGACAACGATAAGGAAGATTGAGCCGTTATAGGGGTTGCCTCAGAAAACAAAAAAAACGACCGTTTTCGATAACGCCACTCCACCACCCGCTGCACCCCGCGATTCCAAGGCCTTCACTCTCTCGAAACCCGTTCTTGAAATAGAATGATCGTTTCGTTCGATCATTGCGGGTTTCGAGAAATGCGCCTCACTCCACTTCCGGGGAACGTTCCATGTTGATCGGCTACGCCCGCGTCTCGACGCAGGATCAGAACCTCGAGCTGCAGCGCGAGGCCCTCGCTAAGGCCGGGTGCGAGCGCATCTTCGAGGATCGGGCAAGCGGCAGCCGCACCGACCGCGAGGGTCTGGCACGGGCCATCGACATGCTGCGCTCAGGGGATACGCTCGTGGTGTGGAAGCTCGATCGACTGGGCCGTAGCGTCAAGCAACTGGTCGATCTGGTGGGGGAACTGCAGAAGCGAGGCGTTCAGTTCAAAAGCCTCACCGATGCGATCGACACGAGTACGCCCTCGGGTCGGTTCTTCTTCCACGTGATGGCAAGCCTTGCGGAGATGGAACGCGAACTGATCGTCGAGCGTACCCGCGCCGGGCTCGAGGCGGCCCGTAAGCTCGGCCGCAAGGGGGGACGCCGGCCCAAGATGACGGCGGGCAAGATCGAGTCGGCCCGAAGGCTTCTCGAGACCGGCATGCCCGCCAAGGACGTGGCCCGAAGCCTCGGGGTGTCCGTGCCTACCCTCTACCGGTGGCTGCCGGCATCGAAGCGGGACGAACCGCTGCAGCGGTGAGAGCCAGAAAGACCGGGAAACGCCGCATGATCCAGGTGGAGGCAGTACGATTTCGGATATTTCGTTTATGATGACCTCAGTTCCGACTTCGAGCCGCTGAGGAAAACCTCATGAACACCGCCACCTTCCCGACAACGTTGCCTTCGGCCGAAGACATCGCGCTCGCCCGCGAGTCCGGGCGCGTGCTCTCGACCGTGCTCCAGACCCGTGCCGAAACCCATCAGATCGACTTCCATGACGAGCAAGGCACCGTGCGCACCGTCTCGATCCCGACGTCGGCGTTACGCCTGCTGCTCGACGTCCTGACCGAGATCGGTCGGGGCAATGCCGTGTCGATCATCCCCATCCATGCCGAGCTGACCACGCAGGAGGCTGCCGACGTGCTCAACGTCTCGCGACCTTTCCTCGTCCAGTTGCTGGAGCAAGGCGAGATTCCGTTCCACAAGGTCGGCACGCACCGGCGCGTGCGCTACCAGGACCTGATCGACTACAAGAATCGCATCGACGCCAAACGTCGCAAGGCACTCGAGGAGCTGGCGGCCCAAGCCCAAGAGCTCGGCATGGGCCTCATAGGGAAGATCACGCGGTAGCGACACCTCGATCTCGCGGGCGAGCACGGCGTCGCCGCGCTTATGGTGCCGCTCAATGCGATTCCAGAACTCGGATCGATCGGCGCTGCCTCCGCCGGGCAGGATCAATTCGGTGTAGAGCACGCCACGCTTGCGCGTGTAGTCGTGCACTACACCGGTGCGCTCATCGACGATCTTCACGCCAGCGCGATAGGCCGCGGCCCCGGTCGCACTGCGGCCTTGGGCGCGGCTGATCGGCTTCATGCTGAGGTGGTAGATCGCCAAGATACGCTCCGCGGGGTGGGGGTGTCGGGGGCGAAGCCCCTGACCGCACGGTAATCCCGAAGTGCCCCGAAGGGGCACGTAGGGATTACTCTAAGTGCGCCCTTGCGGGTGTCATGGGGGAATCACCTGGGTGGCATTTTAGATCATCGGCATGATTTCGGCAACGCCAGACCACCAAATTAGAATATGTCGATCTAAATCGGATGAGGTGATCGGCATGACCAAAGATCTCGACGAGCGTATCGCAGCGCTCGAGGAGAGGCTGCGACAGGCCAAAGAACGGAAAAAGATAATCGAGAAACGGCGAAGGGCGATCGAGTCGAGAAAGCGGCGCAGCGAGGACACGCGCCGGAAAATCCTCGTCGGTGCGATCGTCCTTGCCAAGGTCGAGAAAGGTGAAATGCGCCCCATCGTCGACAGGGAGGGACTGCTCGCGATGCTCGACGCGGAGCTCACGCGGGATGCCGATCGAGCGCTTTTTGGACTGCCACCCAAGCCGGCAAACTGAGTAACGATAGCGAGACCTTGGCGCGGCCCTGCCCGGCAGCAGACAAGATGACCGACCCCGTCCGTCCGCCCCAGAGCCGGACTTATCCCCAGAATCTGTGGATGGGAATGTGCGTCATCCGCCCCGCGGCGCGTCGGGCCGCGGCGCGCCCCGTCTGCCCAAGGTTTGGGCAGACGGGGCGCAATGGGGATCTTCCCTTCCCTCGCCAATGCCCGCCAAGGGCCTCAAACGGACTTTGGCGCGGTTTTTTTGCCTCGGGTGGTCCCAGACCCTTTGCCAGCCCCCGATGACCCCGCTCCAGCCCCTTTGCCGCCCCCGGCATCGGCCGGCTGCGGGATCCGGGCAAGGAGCGCGGCGGCGTGCTCCTTGATCGCCTCGAGCTGCCCGGACAGACGCGCGGCCTCCTCACGGGCATCGCCCGCCTGGCGCTGCGCCGCCTCGAGCGCATCCCGCAGCTCCTCGACCCGGTGCTCGAGCTCGGAGGCCCGCGTCTCGGCGGCAGCAAGCCTCGAGCGCAGCTCCCCGGCCTCGAGGCGCGCGGCCTGCTCCGAGGCCTCGAGCACGGCCAGGCGGGATTGCAGCGCCTCGAGCTGCTCGGCCAGACGATCGGCAAGCTCCGTGGCCTCTCCTCGCTCCGCCTCCATCTCGGCGCGGACGCGCGCGAGCGCCTCGCGCTCGGCCGCCAGCCGCGCATTCGCGAGCTCCAACGCCACGCCCCACACCTCGGCCAGTCGCTCGGCCACCGCCGCCGGCGGTGGCTCACGCACCGGCGAGGCCTTCTCGGCCTGCCGCGCCTTCCACTCGTTCAACGCCGGCCCGATGGTGGTGTAGCTGCCGCCGATGCGCTGGCGCACGGCCTCCAGCGTCGGGCGCAGCCCCTCGGCGGCCAGCTCCTCGGCCGCGGCCCAAACCTGCTCCTTGGTGATCGCCATGAAGGATACTCCGGTAGTATGTAGTATGTAGCATACTACTACATACTACCGATCCTGCCGGCCGCCGCCCGCCCCACGCCGGGGCCCCTCAC
>JAQUGB010000190.1 GCA_028684345.1 Tepidiphilus sp.
CAAGAGGTCCTTGACGTTCTCGCTGACGAAGAGGGGTTGAGTGGTGCCGTTGGCCGGAACTGCGTAGAGCACGGCGGGGCTCGCGCGCAGAAAACCGTCCAGGCGGGCGCGTTCTTCGTCCAGCGCTTCTCGCATCCGCCGCAGCTCGGTGACGTCCCGCTGAACGGTGACGTCCCGCTGAAAAGAGACCAGCACCGTTTCCCCGTCGAGCGTGATCGGCTGGATGATCTCGTCGGCCCAGTAGAGCGAACCGTCCTTGCGGCGGTTGAGGATGTCGTTGCGTCAGCGCTGCCCGGAGAGCACCGTTTGCCAGAGCGTGCGGTAGAACTCGAGGGGCATCTGGCCGGACTTGAGCAGGCGCGGCGTCTTGCCCACGATTTCCTCGCGTGCGTAGCCGGTGAGCCGGGTGAATTCGGCATTGACGTCGCGCACCACGCCGTTCGTATCGGCGATGAGGATGGCGTCGGGCGAGTGCTCGAAGAGGGGGCCGGCGAGCAGGGCGGCGGTGGGGTGCATCATTTCACTCGCCATATCCACGCGATGAAGATAGCTCATTATAGCGATGATGAGGTGGGTACGCTTTGGCGGCAAGGTTCCGTTTTTTAGGCTATGCTGGAATCGGACCATGATCCATGGTCACCCGGAAATCAGGAGGAGGGCTCCATGTCGCCGAGCAAAGCGCAGCTGCTATGGATGTACGAGAAGATGGTCGAGATCCGCTACTACGAGGAGACGATGGCGAAGGTCTATCTGGAGGGGAAGTTGCCGCCCAATATCCAGAAAGGGTTGGCTTTCGACATCGGCTCGGGGCCGGTGCCCGGCGAGATGCACCTCGCCGCCGGGCAGGAGCCGGTGGCGGTGGGCGTGTGCGCGCATCTGCGCGATGAAGACACGGTGGTGGGCACGCACCGGCCGCACCATTTCGCTATCGCCAAGGGGGTGCCGCTCGACAAGATGACGGCCGAGATCTTCGGCAAGAAGACGGGCCTGGGCAAAGGCAAGGGAGGGCACATGCACCTCTTCGACCCGGCGCACAATTTCAGCTGCAGCGGCATCGTCGGGGCGAGCCTGCCGCCGGCCTGCGGGGCGGCGCTCGCGGCAAAGAAGCGCGGCCAGGATCGCGTCGCGGTGGCCTTCTTCGGCGAAGGGGCGGCGAACCAGGGGGCGTTCCACGAGTCACTCAACCTCGCGGCCCTGTGGCAACTGCCGGCGATCTTCGTGTGCGAGGACAATCACTGGGCGATCTCGGTACCGAAAGAGAAGGCGGTGAGCGTGGCTTCGGTGGCCGATCGCGCCTGTGCCTATGGCATGCCGGGCGTGTGCGTGCCGGAAAACGACCCGCTGCAGGTATTCGAGGCGGTGGGCGAAGCGGTGGCGCGCGCCCGCCGGGGCGAGGGGCCGACGCTCATCGAAGTGAAAACCTTCCGTTATTTCGGCCACTTCCAGGGGGACGCAGAGGTCTATCGTCCCAAGGACGAGGTGAAGCATCTGCGTGCGCTCGACCCGATCCCGAAGCTTGCCGCGAGGCTGAAGCAGGATGGCGTGCTGACGGCGCAAGAGGAGGAGGCAATCGTCGCGCGGGCGCGGCAGCGCGTGGATGAAGCGTTCGCCTTCGCCCGCCAGAGTCCGTATCCCGCGCCGCAAGAGGCGCTCGAAGACGTGTTCGTTTGAGGGGGGTGAGAAATGGCTGGACGTAGGCTGACGATGGCGGAGGCGATTTCTGAAGCCTTCGCACAGGAGATGGAGCGCGATCCAAACGTATTCATCATGGGCGAGGACGTCGGTGTCTATGGGGGCATCTTCGGCGCGACCAAAGGGTTGATCGAGAAGTTCGGGCCGGAGCGGGTGATGGATACGCCCATTTCCGAGACCGGTTTCATCGGGGCGGCGATCGGGGCGGCAGCCGCGGGTATGCGCCCCGTGGCCGAACTGATGTTCGTCGATTTCTTCGGCGTGTGCATGGACCAGATCTACAACCATCTGGCGAAAAACACCTACATGTCCGGCGGTAACGTGCGCTTGCCGGTGGTGATCACCACGGCGATCGGCGGCGGCTACAACGACGCGGCGCAGCATTCACAGTGCCTCTACGGCGTGTTCGCGCACGTGCCGGGGCTCAAGGTGGTGGTGCCCTCGAACGCGTACGATGCGAAGGGTCTGCTCATCGAGGCGATCCGCGACGACAATCCCGTGCTCTACATGTTCCACAAGGGGATCATGGGCTTGCCGTGGATGGCCTACTTCCAGGGCAGCACGACCGAAGTGCCCGAAGAACCCTACACCATTCCCTTCGGCCAGGCGCGCGTCGTATGCGAAGGCAAGGATCTCACGATCGTTACCTTGAGCCAGATGGTGCATAAGGCCGTGATCGCGGCCGAGATGTTGGCGAAGGAAGGAATCGAGGCTGAGATCCTCGATCTGCGCACCCTGGTGCCGCTCGACCGCGAGGCGGTGCTCGCTTCCGTGGCCAAGACGGGGCGCTTGCTGGTGGCCGATGAAGACTATCTCGGCTTCGGTCTCACGGGCGAGATCGCCGCGATCGTCGGCGAGCATCTCGACCGCATCGCGCTGCGAGCACCGATCAAGCGGCTCGGGGTGCCCAACGTGCCGATTCCCTATAGCCGACCGCTGGAGCAGTTCGTGATTCCGCAAGTCGAGCACATCGTGGCTGCCGCCAAGGAAACGATGCAAGGGCGCGTGGCTGCAGGAGGACGTGCATGAGCGTGATCGAGATCCGGCTGCCTCCGGAGGTGTGGGAGGACGTCGACGAAGGGGTCGAAGCGTTGCTCGACAAGTGGCTCGTCCGCGAGGGGGAGCAGGTCGCGGTCGGGCAGCCGATCGCCAACGTCGTGATCGTCAAGACCAACGTCGAAGTGAGCGCGCCGCAGGCGGGTCGCTTGGCGCAGATTCTGGTGCCGGAAGGGGAGACTTTCGGCCGGGAGCGGGCGATCGCGCGGCTCGAGGTGGCATGACGAAGGCGCCTATCCTCGGTGCTGTGACACCGAGGGTGGAAGTGAGCGCACCCGTGCGTTACACGGTGGTGCTCGGGTGCGCGCAGCGCCGTTTGCTGCCGGAAGTGGCGTCGCGCCTGCCGGCTGGCGTCAGCGTGCGGGTGCGCGGCTCCGGGGGCGGCGCGGTGCTCGCCGGGCCGGGGTGGGTGAGTGCCGTCATTCATCTGCCCCTCGGCCATCCCTGGCTCGAGGGGAGCCTCGTCGAAGCCTACCGGCGCTGTGCCGAGGCGCATGTCGCCTTCTTCGCCGATCTGGGGTTGGCGG
>JAQUGB010000191.1 GCA_028684345.1 Tepidiphilus sp.
GGCACGCGCAGCGCCACCGTCTCCTGCCCGCCGGTGACCTCCAGCGGCACTTCGGGGCGGCGCGTAAGCACGAGCGTCAAAGGGCCGGGCCAGAATCGCCGCGCGAGTGCCCAGGCCTCTTCAGGGAGGTCGCGCGCCCACTGGGGCAGGTGTTCGGCGGAAGGCAGATGCACGATGAGGGGATGATCGTTGGGCCTACCCTTGACGGCGAAGATACGCCGTACCGCCGCCGGATTGCGCGCGTCGGCGGAAAGGCCGTAGACCGTCTCGGTCGGCAGCCCCACCAGTTCGCCGGCGCGAAGCCTCGCCACCGCCTCGGCCAGAGATTCTTCGCCGGGAGGCAGAGTGCGCGCGCTCATCGTGGCAAGGGCGGCAGAGACGGCAAACCCAGACGACGCCGCGCTTCGCTCGCCACGTCGAGCGCCTCGGTGAGCGTTGCCGCCGTGACGGTGAAATGCCCCATCTTGCGCCCGCGCCGCGCCTCGCGCTTGCCGTAGAGATGCAGCCTCAGCCCTGGCAGGGAGAGGATCTCGTGCCAGGGTGGCTCGCGCAGCACCTCGTCCGCGAACCACACCTCGCCCAAGAGATTGACCATCACCGCCGGCGAATGCGCCTCTGGCACGGCGAGCGGCAGGCCGCACAAGGCGCGCACTTGCTGCTCGAACTGGCAGACGCGGTGCGCATCCAGCGTATGGTGTCCGCTGTTGTGTGGCCGCGGGGCCATCTCATTGACGTAGAGTTTGTCGCCGGCGTAGAAGAATTCCACTCCCAGCGTGCCGACGTAGCCGAGCGCCTCGGCGAGCGCCGCGGCGATCTCACCGGCCTCGCGCAGCACGGGCGATGGCAAAGGGGCTGGGGCGAACGTCGTATCCAGGATGCCGTCGCGATGCACGTTGAGTCCGGCCTCGAAGGCGGCGATGCGCCCATCGGCACCACGGGCGAGCACCACCGAAAGCTCGGCCTCCAGGGCCAGCCGCGCCTCCAGCACGCAGTCGCGCCCAAAGCGCACGAACGCTGCCCGCGCCTCTTGCCGGTCTGCGACTGCCGCCTGTCCCTTTCCGTCATAGCCGAAACGCGCCGTTTTGAGGATGCCGGGGAAAAGCGCCTCGGGCGCGCGCTCGAGGTCTTCTGCCGTGCGCACGGCGAGAAAAGGCGCGTGCGGCAGGCCATTTCGCGCGAGAAAGGACTTCTCTTCGATGCGATCCTGGCAGACGGCAAGCGCCGCCGCGCCGGGGCGCACGGGCATGGACTCGGCGAGCCAGGCGAGGCTCGTCGCGGGCACGTTCTCGAATTCGGTGGTTGCCGCGGCGCAGTAGGCCGCAACTTCCGCGAGCAGCGCCTCGTCGTCGTAAGCCCCGCACAGATGCCGCTCGGCGATGCGCCCGGCCGGCGCCTCGGGATCGGGATCGAGCACCCATATTGCGTAGCCGAGCTCCTGCGCCGCCCGAACGAAGAAGCGCCCCAACTGCCCGCCGCCGAGAATCGCCAGCCTTGCCGGCGCCTCGATCCGCCTAGCCGTCATTCCAGCGGCTCCAAGCGCATGGCGAGCACGGATTCGCTCTGGCGGCGGCGAAAATCGGCAAGCCGCTGCCCGAGCGTCCCGTCGGTGGCCGCGAGCATCGCCACGGCGAAGAGCGCCGCATTCGCCGCCCCGGCCGCACCGATGGCAAAGGTGGCCACCGGCACGCCCTTGGGCATCTGTACGATGGAGAGCAGCGAATCCTGCCCGTGAAGCGCGCGCGATTCCACCGGCACGCCCAGCACCGGCACCGTCGTCTTCGCCGCCAGCATTCCCGGCAGGTGCGCCGCCCCGCCGGCTCCGGCGATGATCGCCCGCAAGCCCCGCTCGAGCGCAGTCTCGGCGTAGGCGAACATCAGATCCGGCGTGCGGTGCGCCGACACCACCCGCGCCTCGAAGGGCACCTCGAACTCGCGCAGCACCTCGGCCGCGGCGCGTATCGTCGGCCAGTCGGAAGAAGACCCCATCACCACCCCGACGAGCGGCTCGCCGGTTCCGTAGCGCAGGACTTCCCCATTCACGGCGCGATCCCCCGGCGGCGCTGGGCCGCGAGCAAGGTATTTTCCAGCAACATGGCGATCGTCATCGGTCCCACTCCGCCGGGCACGGGCGTGATCCGGCTGGCGACCTCACGCACTCCGGCGGCCACGTCCCCCACCAGCCGTCCGTCGGGCAGGCGGTTGATGCCCACGTCGATCACCACCGCCCCGGGCTTGACCATCTCGGGCGTGATGAATTCGGGCTTGCCCACCGCCACCACCAGCAGGTCGGCGCGTCGGGTGTGCGCGGCGAGCTCCCGCGTGCGCGAATGCGCCACCGTCACCGTCGCCCCGGCGTTGAGCAGCATGAACGCCATGGGCTTGCCGACGATGTTGGAACGCCCCACCACCACCGCGTCCATGCCCTGCGGCTCGACGCCTTCCCAGGCGAGCAGCTGCATCACCCCGTGTGGCGTACAGGGCCAGAAGCACTCCCGGCCCTGTACCAGCCGCCCCACGTTCTCGGCGTGGAAACCGTCGACGTCCTTGCTCACGGCAATGCGCTCGAGCACCAGGGTCTCGTCGATGTGCGGTGGCAGGGGCAGCTGTACGAGGATGCCATCGACCTCGTCATCGGCATTCAAGGCGTCGATGCAGGCCAAGAGCCGTTCGACGGAGACGTCGGCAGGAAACTCGTACTTCCGCGAGCGGATTCCGACCTCGGCACAGGCCGTCACTTTGTTGCGCACATAGACGCGGGAGGCAGGATCCTCGCCCACCAGGACCACAGCGAGCGTAGGCGCGAGGCCGCGTTCCTGCAAAACGCGCACGCGCTCGGCGATGCGCCGGCGCAAGGCCTGGGCGATGGCTTTTCCGTCGATGAGTTCAGCGGTCATCGGGCACCCGTCGAGAAAGAAAATAGGCCGACGCAGGGCCGGCCTATTCGTGAAAACTGGGGCGACATACCGGATTCGAACCGGTGACACCTGGAGCCACAATCCAGTGCTCTACCAACTGAGCTAATGCCGCCGCCGAAAACCTTGGGGCTCGCGTGGCCTGCCCGACAGGAATCGAACCTGTAACCCCCGGCTTAGAAGGCCGGTGCTCTATCCGGTTGAGCTACGGGCAGATTCCGCCTCAGGCAGTATTCCGGAAGTAGCGTGGTCGGGGTGGAGGGATTCGAACCCCCGACATCTTGCTCCCAAAGCAAGCGCGCTACCGGACTGCGCTACACCCCGGAAAGGCGATCATTATAACGCGATCGCC
>JAQUGB010000192.1 GCA_028684345.1 Tepidiphilus sp.
GGCGTCGGTCTGCGAGAGGACGACGAAGACGTCGATCCAGGAGACGTGGTTGAGGGCGAGCAAGGCGCCGCTGGCGAACTCGCCATGCCGCTCCACCTCGATGCCGCACAGGGCGACGAGGCGCCGCGACCAACGCTGCCGCAGACGGGCGCGGGTGGGGGCATCGGCGAAGGGAAAGCACAGGACGATGGTGGCTAGCCCAATGGCGAGATGAAGGGCGAGGCGGGCGAGCCGCAGCGCGCGGATCGGTCGGGGAACGGAGCGGAGCATGGTGGTCGTCGGTTCATGGGGGTGATCGGCGCATGGTAGCGGAAAACGGGCATGGCGAACGGGCCGTGGCGCGACTTTATGGCGTCATCGTGCAAGGTTTGCGCCGACCTCACCCAGTGAGCGCGCACGACGGCTTTTCACGGTGCTCTGAGGGGAGTTACCGCCTGCATCCATGTCGCTCCCGTATAATCGCCATCTGCTCTGCAAGGCGATGAAGGAATCGGCGATGACGCGTATCGTGGTGTGCGGATCGATGGCTTACGACACGATCATGGTTTTTGAGGATCGATTTCGCGAGCACATCCTGCCCGATAAAATCCATATGATCAATGTGGCTTTTACCGTGCCACGGTTGCGGCGCGAATTCGGGGGCTGTGCCGGCAATATCGCCTATGGTCTGAAACAGTTGGGTTCCGAGCCGGTGATCGTTGCCACGGTGGGCGAGGATGTGCAGCCGTATTTCGCACGGCTGGAATCGCTCGGTATCTCGCGCGAAGGGATCGCCGTGCTGCCCGGGGAATTTACTGCCCAGGCGTTCATCACCACCGACCTCGACGACAACCAGATCACCGCTTTTCACCCGGGCGCGATGGCTTTATCGCATCGCAATCCGGTGGCGGGGCGTTTGGCCGGGCAGTGGGCCATCGTTGCGCCCGATGGCCTGGAGGGGATGCTCGCGCATTGTGCAGCGCTCGCCGCGGCCGGGATTCCTTTCGTCTTCGATCCTGGGCAGGCCTTGCCCCTCTTCTCGGGCAAACAGTTGTTGCAGTGCCTGGAACCAGCGCGGGTTTGTGCCGTCAATGATTACGAGGCGCAATTGCTGGAAGAGCGTACGGGATTGTCGCTGGTGGCACTGGCTTCGCGGGTCGAGGCGTTCGTCGTGACGCGGGGGGCGCAGGGCGCCTGGGTCTTCGTCGAGGGGGAGCGTTTCGAGGTACCGCCGGTTCGCCCCGAGGCGGTGGTGGATCCCACCGGCTGCGGCGACGCCTTCCGCGCGGGACTGCTCCATGCGATCGCTTCGGGTAGTGATTGGATCCGGGCGGTGCGCCTGGGCGCCGTGCTCGGGGCGATCAAGGTCGCCTCACGCGGGGCGCAGAATTACACCTTGCGCCGTGAGGAGTTGGTGCGGCGCTATGAAGAAACCTACCAGGAGAATTGGCCATGGTCGTGAAGAAAGGGATGGTATTGATGGTGGTGGCGGCTCTGGGCGTGGCGGGATGTGCCTCGGGCCTTGGGGGCGGCACCTATGGTCGGACCGAGGCGCGCCGGGCGATGAGCGTACAGTACGGCGTGGTCGAATCGGTGCGGCCGGTGCAGCTCGAAGGCACGAAGTCGCCGCTGGGCGCAGGGGCCGGGGCGGTGGTCGGCGGGGTGGCCGGAAGTGGCGTCGGCGGCGGCCGTGGTCAGATCGTCGGGGCGACCGTGGGTGCCGTAGCCGGGGGCCTCGCGGGTGCGGCGCTGGAAGAGGTGGCGACGCGCAGGCCGGGCGTGGAGGTGACGGTCCGGTTGGATAACGGTCGCGTGATCGCGGTGGTGCAGGAAGACGAGGGCGAAGGGTTCCGCCTGGGTGAGCGCGTGCGCGTGCTCAGCGATGGAGGAACGATGCGGGTGGCACGCTGAGAAATGCACGGGCTGCGAAGGAAACGCTGAATAATTGGCTGCGCGGGCAAATCGCTGCGTTGCGCGGTGCTCGCTCCCTCGCCTATCTACTCGATATGTCTCGGTCGCTGCGCTCCGTGCGCCTTGCGCTTCATCCCGCTCGCTCATTTCTTCAGCGTCTCCCGAATGCCCCTCGCGAGCGTTTGCGAGGGGCGGGTGCGCGCAGCCCCGGGTGGCGAGATCACGCACGCAGTCCGGCGGACATCCGCGCCGTGAAGCGCGCTGCCATGCTGCTCCGTAGCCGCGGATTCGCGGCGGCTGCTTTCAGCCTTGGATCAGTTTGATTTCATAGCCGACGATGCCGGCTTCGAACGTCTCCAGCGCGAGTGTGCGCTCGATCCGTTCGTTCGGAGGGAAATAGGGTCCTTCGGCGCCCCATTCCGAGGGGGATATGTGTCGACGCAGGAGTACTCGGCCGATCGCGTCTTTCAGGGTGAACTCCAGGGTGGGCCAGGGCGTGGGATGGGACGCCCGGTTTCGCAGCGTGAAGCCGAGGGTCCAGCGGCCCGGGGCTGATTCGCGGATCAGTTCCGAGTGTTCGATGACGAGTGTTCGAGTGTCGAGGGGGGGCGTGACGGTGCACCCCAGTTCTTGGCAGACGCGCTCCCAGTAGGCGAAGGTCAGGGGAAAGCGTTGGATCCATTCCTGGCGCCAGAGGTAGGCAACCTGCCCTAGTGCCAAGAACAGGAGCAGGAGCGCGGCGAACACGGCAAGGGGGGAGGCGTGCCGTGATTCTCGTTCGAAGGGGAAGGTGGTGGGCACGAGTGGCGGTTCGCGCAGGAGTGGCTCGTCCGAAAACGTGTGATCTTCCCGCGTTGCCCTTGCGGCATCGTTGGCCTTGGGGGTGATTTCGTCACGCGACTGTTGGGGCGCCGAAGGCTGCCCGAGCGCCGGCTCCGCCCTCGTGGGGCTGAATACGGTCGGCCGATCGAGTTCGGGCAGAGAGAGGTCGGGTGTGGGGGGCGCCGGGGTATGTAGCAAGCGATCGAAATCGAGCCGCTGGGGGGATCCTTCTGCGGTAGATGCCGCATCGGGCACGTCGAGCGCGTGCCTCTCGGTGTCGAAGGGTTCGAAGCAGTGGCCGCAGCGCGCCCAGCCGTGGGAGCGTTCGAGCTTGGCCGGGGCGACGCGGAAGACGGTCTGGCAATGAGGGCAGCGGACGCGGCGCATGGCGTTCATGCGGGGCGAATCCCTTCGAGGCGGATCCAGCCTTCGTCCTCGGCGCCCAAGGTGAGCGCGATCCACGGGGCGTAGGCGGCCACGACTTCCTCGGCTTGTTCGGCGAGAATGCCGGAGAGGGCGAGTTCCCCTCCGGG
>JAQUGB010000193.1 GCA_028684345.1 Tepidiphilus sp.
GACGGGATTCATAGGGATGGCGGTATTCGTGGCGCTGGTCGCCACGGTCTGGGTCGTGTGGCCGCTCGTGCGGCGCCAGGGGATGGCCTCCGACGAGGCAGCCCAGGCCCAGGCGGCGCTGGCGGTGTTGCGCGAAGAATTCGCCGCCCTGGACGCGGCACGTGCGGCGGGCGAATTGGAGGAACCGGCCTATGATCAAGCCCGGCGCGAGCTGGAAGCGCGGGCCTTGGCCGAGGCGCAGGCGCGCGACCGCCACCCTCGGCACCAGGAGGCTTCGCCCCTGGCAGTTGCGCTCGTCGGCCTAGGGCTGCCACTACTTGCCGCGGCGGCTTATCTGTTGGTGGGTTCTCCGCGCTGGGCGAGCGAGGAGGCCGTGCTCGCGGCCACGCGCGAAGCCGTGGCGGCTCAGGCGGCGGGAGCCGCCGGCGTTTCGCTCGATCAGATCAAGTCGATGGTGGCGCGGCTCGAAGCGCGTCTGGCCAGCGGCGAGGGCGACGCTCAAGCCTGGGTGATGCTCGCCCGTTCTTATCGCGTACTGGGAGATCCGGCGCTCGTGGCTGCCGGCTGGGCGCGATTGGGGGCGAAGATTCCCCAGGAACCCACGGTGCTGGTCGAGTGGGCCGAATTGCTGGTCGTTGCTCGCGGCGGCTTCGATGCCGACTCTTCGGCTCTGATAGAGCGAGCGCTCTCGCTCGCTCCGAACGAACCCAAGGCGCTCGCCATGGGCGGAGCGGCAGCCGCCGCGGCCGGAGAGCACGCCAAGGCGGTGGAGCGCTGGGAGCGCTTGCTCGCGCTCGCCCCAAACGAGGGGGAATTCTCCCAGACGCTGCGCGCAGCGATCGCAGCGGAGCGGGAGAAAGCAGGGCTGGCTCCGGGAAATTGAGCCCTCACGGGGCTCATGCTCAGAGCACGTTCGCTGCGGTGCGCTGCTGGGCGATTTCCGCATCGATCATGTCGTCGAGCTCGTCTTCGGTCGTGCCAAGGAATTCGGCCACTGGGCCGCGCGCCTTGTGCCACTCCTTGTCGCGCCCGATGCCCACCGCCTCGGCCGCCACGACGTCGGCCATGGCAATGAGGCTCACAAGGTGCGGCACCTGCGGCGGCAGCGTCGTCTCCTCGAATACCGTGACGTAGTCGTGATGGTGGTTGATCGCCAGCGCCACCGGTTCGGCCAAGCCCCAGCGCCGCGCGAGAAAGAAGCCGACCACGGCGTGGTGCGTCTTGTAGCGCACGAATTCGTGCTCGGTGAAGGGCTTTTCTGGATCAACCCGGGCGATCGATAGGGTTTCGTGATAGTTGGGATGCTGGCGCGCGAGCAGGAAAAAGCCGGTATCGTGCAGCAGCGCCGCCGTGTGCGCCATGGGCGGGGGCACGGTGCGCAGCAGGCGGGCGAAATCGGCGGCGGCCTCGGCCGAAACCCGAAGTTCGTCCCAGAGAGAAGGGCGCAGGTTCTTCGGCATCCCCAGCGTCGAATGCAACAGGGCGTGCAGCACGATCTGGTGCGTGCGCTCGAGGCCAATCACCTGCAGCGCCTGGGCCACCGATTCGATCTTGCGCATGCGCATGATGCCGTTGGCCGCGCGCAGCACCGCGGCGGCGAGCGCCGGATCCTGCTGGATCATCTTGGCGAGCTTGGCGAGGTTGGGCATATCCGACTCGGCCTCGCGGGCAATCGCCGTGAGCACGTCGGGCGCGGGGGGGATGTCGAGCTGAGAGGCTTCGGGATCGATCGTCGTGGGCATGGTAGCTTCCTTGATTGAGTCTCGTTGCCGGGCGCCGTTGGCGCACCTGCACGTCTCATGATAGCGCAGGAAAAGGCGGAAAACGGCGATCTTGGCGAGGAGCTCGTGTGCTTCGTGTCCCATCCTTTGCTAAAGTTTCTTTACGAACCGCCGATAAAACCAAAAACCCATGAAGGAGGGGATCATGAGAGGACAGAGCCTGACTCGGCGCATTGCCATGGGGGTGGCGCTCGCCACGCTGTGCTTCATCGCGCTGAGCACGGTGGTGATCGGTGGTCTGGAGTGGCAGAAGTTGCAGCGACGCATCGACGAGACCATGAACGCCCAGACGCGCAGCGTGCTCTCGAGCCTGCAGATGCTGCACGAGGCCATCACCGTGTCGATGCACTCCCAGCTCAAGATGCTCAAGAGCTTCTTCCCCTTTGGCACGCGGGTGGAGCTCGACGAGAAGGAGCCCGTGGAGATGGGGCCGGCGCAGATGAAGGTCCCGGCCCTGCGCCTGGGCGGCATGGCGATGAACGAGCGCTTCATCGAGGTCGATCTCCTCACGGAGCAGACGGGATCCGTGGCGACGCTCTTCGCGCGCGTGGGCGACGACTTCCTGCGCATTGCCACCTCCTTGAAGAAGGAGGACGGTTCGCGCGCCTTCCTCACCACGCTCGAGCGGCAGCATCCGGCCTACCAGCGCCTGCTCGCGGGGGAGAGCTACATCGGCCCGGCGACGCTCTTCGGCAAGGACTACATGACGATCTACGAGCCGATGAAGACCGACGACGGCCGCGTGGTCGGCGCGTGGTTCCTCGGCTACCCCATGGGGGCGCTGCTCGACCGGTTCCGCGCCTCGGTCCAGGCCATGAAGATCGGAAAGACGGGTTATACGTATGTCATGGACAGGAACGCCTTCATGCGCATCCACCCTTCGCTCGAAGGCAAGAACGTGCGGGAGATGCGCGACGCCACCGGGTACGACTTCGTCGGCGAGATGCTGCAGAAGAAAAACGGCGTGATCCGCTATCAGTGGATCGATCCGGGCAAAACCGACGCGCGGGAGAAAGTGGCGGCCTATGCCTATTTTCCCGAATGGGAGTGGCTCGTCGTCTCCTCGGCCTACGTCGACGAGCTTGCCGAGGAGCTCGTCGGCAACATCGCGCGCAATTCCCTGGCCGCGGTGGGCGAGGCACTGCTGCTTGCCCTGGTGATGGTGTGGCTGGTGCGCCGTGCCTTGCGTCCGCTCGATACCTTCGTCCAGGTGACCGAGCGCATGGCTTCGGGGGATTTGAGCGAAACCCTGCATTACGAGCGCAGCGACGAGCTGGGGCGTCTGGCCACGGCGATCAACCATATGCGTTCCGAGCTCGCCGGCCTCATTGGCGCCTTGCAACGCGAGGCAAATGATGTCTCGGTTCGCGCGCAGAAGATCGAGCGGCAGGCCGAGGAGGTGCAGGAGCGCATCGCCGTTCAGGCCGACGACACCCAGGCGGTGGCCGCCG